>NZ_FXBA01000007.1 GCF_900177705.1 Fibrobacter sp. UWB15 | reverse complement strand
CAGGCCGCATCTCAATTATAACCAAAGGATTTTTTTCAGTACCGCTAAAGCTTCTTTAGAACCACCTGCCTAGCAGGTGGTTTTCGGTTATACAACAAAGAAGCCCCCGACAAAGTCGGGGGCGTTCTAATGTCGCAAAGACTTCAGACTACGAGAGCCTGGAAATCATGTAACCGGCGCAGACTGCGGTACCGATCACGCCGGCCACGTTCGGGCCCATAGCGTGCATCAAGAGGAAGTTCTGCGGGTCATACTTGGCACCTTCCACCTGGGAAACACGGGCGGCCATCGGCACGGCGGACACGCCAGCAGAACCGATGAGCGGGTTCACAGGGTTGTTGGGAGTGCACTTATTCATGATCTTGGCAAGGAAAAGGCCTGCTGCGGTCGAGAAACCGAAGGCCACCACACCCATAGCGATAATCATGAGGGTCTGCGGACGCAAGAAGATGTCGGCAGACATCGTGAGACCCACGGAAGTACCGAGGAAGATAGTCACGATGTTCATGAGTTCGTTAGAGGAAGTCTTCACCAGACGTTCGACAACGCCGGCTTCCTTGAAGATGTTACCGAGCATGAGCATGATGATAAGAGCAGAAGCATCGGGCACCACGAGGATGCACACGATCATCACCATCACGGCAAACACGATGCGTTCGGCCTTGGACACCTTGCGCAGAGCCTTCATACGGATCTTGCGTTCCTTGTCGTTGGTCATGAGGCGCATGATAGGCGGCTGAATCAGCGGAACGAGAGCCATGTAAGTGTAAGCTGCCACGGCGATAGGTCCGATGAGGTGCTTTGCTAGTTTGTTTGCAGTAAAGATGGAGGTCGGACCGTCGGCGCCGCCGATGATACCGATAGAGGCTGCTTCACCGAGAGTAAAGCCACCGAAAGCCACGGCGCAGAACATGGTCGCAAACACGCCGAACTGAGCGCCACCGCCGAGGAGCAGTGTACGCGGGTTAGCGATAAGCGGTCCGAAGTCCGTCATGGCACCCACACCCAAGAAGATGATGGGCGGGAAGAGTTCCAGGTGGATACCCTGGCTGATGTAGTAATAGAGACCGGCAGTCGGGGTAAACATACCTTCGATGCTCCAGCCACCATCGTAGAATCCCGCACTCGGGATGTTCACCGCCAGTGCGCCGAGCGAAATCGGCAAGAGCAGCAGCGGCTCATACTTTTTGACAATCGCCAAGTACATCAGGACGAAACTCACGATCCACATCACGATCATCGAAGGGGTGACGTATGCGAATCCGGTGTCGCCTGCGAACTCAACGACCGAATTTAAAAGAGAACTCATTTATCTGTACCTCTTAGGCGATGGTCATGAGAGTCTGGCCGTCGACGACAGTGTCGGTTTCCTTGACGGCAATGGAGTTCACGGTGCCGGCGCACGGAGCGACGACCGGGTTTTCCATCTTGAGAGCTTCGATGATAGCCACTTCCTGGTTGGCGGTAACGGTGTCGCCGACCTTGACCTTCAGTTTGAACACGGAGCCAGCGAGCGGGCTCTTGACTTCGGTACCACCGGCAACAGCAGGAGCGGCGGCAGGAGCCGGAGCGGCAGCGGGAGCTGCAGCAGGAGCGGCGGCAACGGCGGCATTGGAATCAAGAACTTCTACTTCGACATCGTAGGTCTTGCCTTCGAAACTGATACGGACGGTTTTCTTCATTTTG
The DNA here is from genome assembly GCF_900177705.1 of Fibrobacter sp. UWB15. Taxonomy (NCBI): domain Bacteria; kingdom Pseudomonadati; phylum Fibrobacterota; class Fibrobacteria; order Fibrobacterales; family Fibrobacteraceae; genus Fibrobacter; species Fibrobacter sp. UWB15. Next base: position 160,687 of record NZ_FXBA01000007.1, on the reverse strand, counting down.
ATATTTCCTGGCTTAAAAGCCTGTTGAGTTTTAAAAGTTTACCTTACTTGACGATCGTCCAAGCAGGAGAGTTGATGTTTCTGTAAGCAGTCACGCGGCAGGGCTGACCGATAGCCTGGGTCGCCGCTGCGGTCACGAGGGCGAGGAACTGGTCGTTGCTCATGCCCGGGTGTTCTTCGAGGGCTGCCACGGCGGCAATGCCGAGGAAAGCCTGGAGCTGCTTGTTGGTGAAGCCCGGATGAACGCTCTTTGCGTTCGGATCCCAGTCGCAGTGGGCAGGACCGATAGTTCCCGGAGCGGGAGCGGCGGGAGCGGCGGCCGGGGCAGCCTTAACTGCAGGTGCCGGAGCCTTGTCCTTGTTGAGGCCGAGCTTGGCCATGATGAAGTTCGTGAGGTAGCAGAGCACCGTGAGGCCCACGATAACCACCATCACCACGATAAGACCGGTAGCCTGGAATTCGATCAGGGAGCCGATACCGAAGGTGTCGGAGTCGCCCTTACAACCCTGTTCGGTCGAAAATTCGCCCTTGCAGTAGGTCGAGCCCAGCTTGGCCTTGGCGATGGGCAACACCTTGTGGCCGCCGGCGTTTTCGATAGAATCGCGAACGTCGCGTGCAAGAACTGCCTGATCGTAGGTCTTATAGAGAACCGAATGGTTACCAGAGTGGGTTTCCACGATCTTGTAAACCATATCGTCATTCATACCCGGCATAGAAAGCTGCGCCTGAACCTGGGCGGCATCGGAGGGGAGCATGAGTCCGAGCTGTTCGTCGAACTTGCCCTTCACCTTTGCTTCAGGTTGCGGTGCAACGAGAGCCGGCTGCTGCACATCCTGGGCCGGGGCTGCGGCGGGAGCCACTTCCTGAGCTTCGGGTGCATTGGTCTGTGTTTCGTTCATATTGGATTCAATCCATTCTTTTGGGTTTCTGTTTTGTAAAAATCAGCGGTGAAAATTTAGAAAAAGCGGCACTTGGTTAGTGCCGCCGAAAGCTACATCACCCCGGTTTCGAGGCCTTTTACGGGAATATATCGCGCCGAACCGTCGGCAGAGATAATCATGGCTACCCCGGCCATGTAATTCACCCATTTCCATTTTTCGTAAAAGCGCACATTCGCGTGCCCGTTCGTTACATAGGCAAGCAGCGGGACAACAAGATAGTCATGCGTAACCAAGAAGTTTACCCGCCTCATTTTGCCCAAATTCGCCAAAATTTCATTCTGCAGCAATTCTTCGCTTCGCGTTTCCAAATCATAGAACACATCCGGGTAAGCCCCTAAAAAGGCATACTTGGAACACACGACCCAGCCGCCGCCATCGGAGTTCGAATAGTTTTCAAACTTCAAGCTGTCTTTCATGTACCAGTCGCCATCGAGCCCGGCAAACACTTCCAAATCGTATTTCGACTGACCATAACCCGCGGCAATGTTTTCGCAGGTTTCCAGGGTGCGGGTATAGCCCGAATAGCCGAAGTAGAACTTTTCCTGATTCACGGCGGCAAGGCGTTTTCCCAAATCCTGGGCGTACTTTTTTCCGTTGTCAGTCAAGTGGCCCTTTGCGCCTGTCTCGCCGGTGCGTTCACTGTGGCGGATAATGAACACGACCTTTTCGTCGGCAGCCAAGTTCGCATAGACTTCGACCAAATCGGTAAAGCCGTCGGCCTCTTGCGGGGTGGCAAGGCGCCAAGCGCCGGTATCGAAAATGTAATAGTTGTCATGGATGACGCGGCCTTCGCGGATTTCCTTTTCGTATTCGCCCGGACCAAAGCCCACCGTATCTTTTTCCATGGGTTGCGCAAGGCGCCACTGGAATCCATTCGCATCGCAAATAAAGCGTACCGCCGAATGGTCCGACGTTTCGTAATCGTTTGCAAAATAAGCGCTCTGACCCTGGTTCACATGTACGACAGTTCCCGCGTTTGCTTCGGTGCAAGGTTCAAAGGCGTAAGCAAGCGGGATAAAGCTGCGCATGTAGCGTTCGAAATTCGGCACATTCCCGCCGTAGGCCGACGTTACGTTATTCCGAATTTCGCCGTAGCGCCAGTTGCTATCGAGCCCTACAATCCAGTCGGCAACCTGGATTTTCCAGTTAGGGTCATTCCATACGCCATCGCCCTTCAGGTCTTCGCCCAAAGTGCCAATAAAATTCTGCGATTCTTCTTTACTCAAGCGGTTCTGCATCATTGCCGCAATGGCAAGCAGCACGGCGTTAGAATCCATCGCATACTGCAGGGAATCTACACCAAAGGCCGCGAGCGTTTCGTACTTCGCACGTTCCACGGCAGAATCCAACGGGACATGGTTCATCAAGTGCTGCTCTACACGGGGGCGCGCCAAAAGGTCCACTATATGGGACACCTTGACCGAATCGGTAGAATCAGCCGCGGCGATACGTTCTTCTAGAATTTCAAAGACATAGAGCGGCGCATCAATCGGTTCGACCACTTGAACCGCCTGGGTATCGGGCTTTACCTCTGCTGGGTCCCCGTTTGCAGATTCGCCACCATTTGCAACACCGCCATTATTTTCTGCACTGCACCCAAACAAGAATAGGGATACTGCCAGGGCAGCACCCAAACATTCCACACACCATTTTTTTCTCATACGCGACCTACATCGTCATGGTTCCGGAATCTAGTCCCCTCACCGGAACATAACGAATGGTTCCGTCTTTCCCCATGATGATTGCAAGGCCCGCCAGGTAGTTGATCCATTGCTTGGTATCAAAGTAGCGCAGGTTCACCTTCTTGTCGGTGAAATACGCCGTCAGCGGAACCACAAACATGTCGTGCGAAATGAATACACCCACTTTTTTCACATTCGCAAATTCAGGCTTGATAATTTCGGTAATAAAGTTTTCGCTGTAATTTTGAAGGTCGTAGAACGCATCAGAGTACGAGCCCTTGTACGCATATTCAGAAGCCACGACCCAGCCGCCGCCATTGTTGCTCTTGTACTGTTCGAGTTTGCTGTTGTCCTTCACGTACCATTCGCCATCAAGCGCTTCAATCGTATTTTCAGAGTAGCTAGCACCGGCACCCTTAGCAATATTTTCGCAGGTTTCCATGCTTCGAGTGTAGGTCGAGTTTGCAAAATAAATGTCTTCGCCCTTCAGCTTGGCGCCCACATCCTGCGACTGGGTCTTACCGTCATCGGTCAAATGCCCCTTCTTGCCGGTATCGTCGCTACGCTTGGCATGGCGCAAGAAGAAGATGACCTTTTCGCCCGGCTGCAGGCTCTTGTACACGTCTTCGAGATCTTCGAATTCCTGGATGTCGTCACTTGTAGCGACACGCCACTTCTTGGTTGCGTCATCGTAGACATAATACTTTTCTTTATCGACACGGCCGTTCTTGATTTGGCCCGGGTATTCGCCCTTGCCATAGCCGTAGGTGTCTTTTTCGACAGCGGTAGCGGCGCGCCATTCATGCGTTTGGGCATCGCAAATAAAGCGAACCGTCGGGCCCGGCTGATCGTAGCCGCCACCGCAAAAATAGGCACTCAAGCTGTTCGTGATGCACTTGACCGTATCGGCATTGTGAGTCCCGCAATCGCCAAAGTTATAGGCTCTGGACCAGAAGCGCTTCAAGTGCTTTTCAAAGGCCGGCACCTCGCCCATATTCCAGCTGGCAATGTTGTTGCGAATCGTCGCGTAAGAGCCGCTGGTATCGAGCACCATGAGCCAGTCGGCAAGGTCTGCCTTGGCGTTGTTGTCGTCCCAGTTGCCGTTACCCTTAATGCGGTCAGCAATGCCTGCGGCATAAGAAGTCATCTCGGAGCCCGAGCCCTTGCGCTGCATCATGATAGAAATAGCAAGCAGGGCGCCACTGTATTCGTCGCCGTCAAAGAGTCCAATATCTTCGGCAGAGCGGCCATCGGTCGTAAGCTGCTGTTGCTGCTGGCCAAAGCCCCAACCGCCGCCAAAGCCGCCACCGGTGCTGCCGGAGCCGGAAGACTTGTCCCACTGGATTTCGAAACTCGAAAGAATTTCGCGCAGCGCCTGAGCCTTGACCTTACGGATCGGCTGGTTGTTGCCGCTGTTTTCTACAAGCTTGAGCACGCGACCCGCTTCCATGTGGGTCAGAATATTCACGTTCACCGTATCTTTTTCAGTCACGTCGACCACGGCTTCGAGTGTCACCGGCTTGGGAGAAAGTCCGCCCGTCAGTTCACTGCGGTAATAACCGTTCGCCTTCACGCGCAAATAGGGCGACACGTAGTCTACGCTATCGAAGCTGTAGTTGCCATCGCCATTTAAAATACAAGTCTTGTGGGTACGCTTGGAATCAGCCAGATGTTGCGTACTGTCAAGCTCGATCAGCTTAATGGATGTACCGTAGCGGAACGGCCCCTTTTCGGCAACTCCCACCAAGCGGGCACCCACTATACGCGGTTCAGCCGTATCGACAGCGGCGGTATTGACGGTGTTTCCTCCGCCAAAGCCCCACGGCGAAGAGTGTCCGCCCGTGCTCGAGCCACTGTCATCTTCGTCTTCGGCTCCCGTGTACATCTTGCCATCGCGGCAAGAAATACCCGTACTCTGGGAGACTTCTTCAGAAGGAACCCACTGGCCCGCCAAGCAGAAATACAGAACGTTTTCGCTCTTGACCAAGAAGGATTCACCCTCGCTCTGGGCGGTACATTCCGGCAAGGCTTCTACATCGACCACGGCTGTGGTGTCTTCAATAACCGGTTCTTCAACACCAATAACGGGCCCTGTCGAAGAACTGGAATTACTACCCGATTGGCCAGGTTCGCCCGGCTTATCCGGGTCGGCCGCACTCGAAATCGGGCGGCCTAAAGAATCTTTCTGGACTACACCGCTAGAACGCTTTTCCCAGCGAGAACCGCTTGAGCGGCCTCCGCGGCCGTCGTCATCGTCATCATCAATGTAATTGTCTCCGAATTCGTCAGGATCATATTCTTCATCCAAAGAAGACGAACTACCGGAACACGCCTGCAAAGAGAAGGCGAACCAAGCAGAGACAACAATCCAAAATAGGCGATTCATATTCGTCGATCCTAAAACTATTCGCAATATAACAAGAAACTACTTTCTTTTCAACAAAAAAGCACATAGAATCTACCAATCACCCCCACCTGCGCGGAGGCATTGAGTAGAATCACAGAAAAACCGCAAAAACGGAACTTTTTAGCGCATTTTTCCTGTTTCGAGGAACTTCGAATGCATTTCAAAAGCCCTTTCCAGGGCAAGGGGCATATGAACCGCCTTGGCATGCTTCAGGCTGTATTCCAAGAAATCGGTGAGCGGTTCGCGGAAGTCGGGGTGTGCGCAGTTCTTGATAATGAGTCTTGCACGATCTTCTGCCGAAAGGCCTCGCAAGTCGGCAAGTCCCTGTTCCGTCACAAAAACCATGGTGTCGTGATCCGTCTGGTCCACATGACTCACGTAAGGCACAATCGAACTGATGGCGCCATTCTTGGCCACCGACGGCGTCAAGAAAAAGCCTAGGTAGCAGTTGCGGGCAAAATCCGCCGAGCCGCCGATTCCGTTCATCATCGAAGACCCTGCCACAAGGCTGCTGTTCACGTTTCCAAAAATATCGGCTTCGAGCGCCGTATTCATCGAAATCACGCCCACGCGGCGAATCACATCGGGGCTGTTGCTCACTTCTTGCTGGCGAAGCACCAAATGCTTTTTCCAGTCTTTTGCGTTTTCGACGAATTCCTTCTGGGCACTTTCAGACAAAGTAAGAGCCGTACCCGAAGCCACACCAAGTTTACCCTTTTTAAGAAGCGGAAGCACCGCCTCTTGAATCACTTCGGTATACAGGTCGATTTGACCCAGGCGATCGTCGCAGGACATGGCGTTCAAAACCGCATTGGCGACCTTACCTACGCCGCTTTGGAAGGCCATTCCCTTGGGGAGCCTTCCCTTACTTTCTTCGAAGCTGATAAAGTCCAAAATACGCTGACCTATATTGGTCGAGATTTCGTCCGGTTCTACAAAGGGGCTTACTTCGTCGAGTCTAGAGGTTTCGACAATGGCAACGACCTTATTCGGGTCGATCTTGACGAATTCGGAACCCACGCGATCGCCGGCGCTATAGATGGGGAGCGGCTTTGCATGGGGCGGAAGTTCCGGGAGCGCGGTATCGTGAATTCCCATGAAGGAATCTCCCAAGCGCGTATTCAATTCCAGAATGATCTTGGGAGCCATCTCAAGGTAGGTCACCGAGTTTCCGCCCGAGGTTGAAAGGCATACGCGACCGTCGCTCAATATGGCTGAGACTTCGATGATCGCGACCGTCGGCGCAGGCACAGCGCCCGTACGCACGAGGTAACCCATCTTGCCGAGGTGGGCGTCAATATACTTGATTTCGCCTGCGTTAATCGCCTTACGCAAGCTCGGATTGCTTTGGTAAGGCATTCTAAGCGACACCGCCTGCGCCCGAGCTAAAGCCCCGTCGCAGCTGTCGCCGGTCGACGCTCCCGAAAAAAGCGTTACCTTGAAAGGCTTGCCTTCGGCATGCAACTTTTCGGCACGAGCGGCCAGAGCCGTCGGAACCTCCTTGGGGTAGCCCGCCAGGGTAAAGCCAGAAACTCCGAGTACATCACCATCGTTAATCATTGCCGCAGCATCGGCTGCCGAGCACTTCTTCGAGTCAATCCAATTCATAGTGCCGTAAAAATAATTTTTTAGATTTTCCCGCGTGAAGCATTTCATCAAATACAACTTGATTGGCGTCATGAACACGCTTATTACCCTCGCCTCGGTCTGGATAATGCACCAGATGCTCGACTGGAACCTGGAACTATCAAATTTTCTCGGATTCATTTTCGGCGCCATCAACAGCTACTTGATGAACCGCATCTGGAATTTCAAGAGCCATAACAAAAAACGCACCGAAGTCATCCGGTTCATTATCGTGTTCCTTGCGGCATACGCCTTGAACTTTGTCACGCTCGAAGCCTCCGTCTACGTTTTGAACACCGTCTGGTGCAAACCGTTTACCGACTTCATTTCGCAATTCATGAAACCCGGCTTTTTTGCAAACATTGTCGCGAACGGCGTGTACGTGATTGCAAGCTTTACGCTGTATAAGAAGTGGGTGTTTAAATAGGTGTGTAATGTGAAGTGTGGGGTGTGAGGTGAAGAATCACTCATTTTACATTTATCATTCCACATTAAAAAACGCTCGCCAATGGCGAGCGTTTTTTGCAGCAGTGCTGCTCAAGTATTTCAAGAATTCCGATTAGAACGGTACGAGTTCAACACGGCGGTTCTTGGAGCGGCCCTTCTTCGTCTTGTTGTCGGCGATCGGCTTGTCGGAGCCGAAGCCCACGGCGCGAACGCGGTCAGAAGAAATACCGTTCTGGATGAAGTAATCCACCACCACCTGGGCACGATCCTGAGAAATCTGCTTGTTGATTTCTTCGGAGCCCGTATTGTCGGTATGACCCTGGACTTCGATGTTAGCAGTGCTGAACTTCTTCATGAGCTTCACGATGTTGTTCAGGGTCTTGTAACTTGCCTTGGTGAGCTTCTTGGAGCCACTCTGGAAGTTGATACCCTTCTTCAACTGTTCCAAGTCTTCAGCCTTGTTGAGCGGGCAACCCTTCTTGTCGATACGCACGCCTTCGAGGGTGTTCGGGCACTTATCGAGGAAGTCAGCCACGCCGTCCTTGTCGCTGTCGACCGGGCAGCCTGCAGTGTCAACAGATGCACCCTTCGGAGTATCCGGGCACTTGTCAAGACCGTCGTAAACGCCATCCTTGTCAGCGTCAGCAGCGCAACCCAGAGAATCAACAGGCACGCCCTGCTGAGTATTCGGGCACTGGTCAATACCATCAGGCACGCCGTCCTTGTCGAAGTCGAGCGGGCAACCGGTATTGTCAACATTCAAGCCGGCCTTCGTATCCGGGCACTTGTCGAGAGCGTCAGGCACGCCATCCTTGTCGGCATCGGCCGGGCAACCGGTAGAATCAACAGCTACGCCCTGCTTGGTGTTCGGGCACTGGTCAACGGCATCCGGAATTCCGTCGCCGTCGAAGTCACCTTCGCAACCTTCGGCATTAACCTGGGCACCTTCGCGGGTATTGGCGCACTTGTCCAAAGCATCGGGCACGCCATCCTTGTCGGCGTCAGCCGGGCAGCCGAGGGTGTCAACAGCGAGGCCAGCAGCAGTGTTCGGGCACTTATCAAATGCGTCGGCAACGCCGTCCTTGTCAGCATCGGCCGGGCAGCCAGTTTCATCGACCGGGAGACCTGCCGGAGTATTTTCGCACTTGTCAAGACCGTCGTACACGCCGTCCTTGTCGGTATCTACCGGACAACCAACAGAATCAGCCTTCACGCCAGCCTGGGTGTTCGGGCACTTGTCGAGAGCGTCAGGTACGCCGTCCTTATCGAAGTCCGGTTCGCAACCGAGAGAATCGACCGGAGCGTTTTCGCGAGAGTTCGGGCACTTGTCAAGACCATCAAGGATTCCATCCTTATCGGAATCCATCGGGCAGCCAACAGTATCAATCGTTGCACCAGCCGGAGTACCTTCGCACTTGTCAAGACCATCCGGCAGACCATCCTTGTCGCTATCAACCGGACAGCCAACAGAATCAACAACAACATTTTCAATCGTGTGTTCGCACTTGTCTTCGCCATCAGGAACGCCATCGCCGTCTTCGTCGCGCTTGGCATTGCCGCCAAAGCGCCAAGTAAGGGCTGCAGTCACAGCAACCGTCGGGGTCGGAGCATAGCCGTAGCTAACCGGGCCAGTCGTGTTGTCGTGATGGATGGTGTGTTCCTTGACATTCTTCATTTCTTCGTCAAAGTCGTAACCGAGGTTAGCCAAGGTGCGGAAAGCAATGTCTGCACCCAAGGCGAGGTCGATGTTCCACGGCAGGTGGAAACGGAAGCCCGGAGTCAGGAGCATCGGGTCATCCATCGGATCGCGACGATAAGCACCTTCTTCGACACGCATTTCGCCAGAGTATTCAACAAAGATATCCATCCAACTGGTCGGCATGACGTTCAAGGCCGTGCCGTAAATCAAGGTATTGGTTCCCTTGTCTGCATAGACAAAGCCCGCATGGGTGTTCCACAAGACCGGCACTCCAAGTGCGCCGAAGTTCAAAGAGAGCACCAACGTTCCAGAAAAGTTGAATTCGTTAGAGGTATACGGGTTGGTCTTATCACCATCGTCACTCAAGTACCAGGCATGGCGGGGGCGCACGCCCACGTTTTCGTCACCAGTCGGAATATAAACATCGCCCTGAACAGCAAGGCCAAAGAAACTGTTGGCATCGCCCACAAGGCCGATTTTCAACCAAACATCCACGTCACCGCGGCTAGCTGTCCAAATATCGCCCTCACCTTTTTCCTTCAGGTTAGCGTGATCGTAGTACAGCGGAAGAGCCACACCGAGGTCTAAGAAATCGCGCAGACCGATTGCGGCATGAACATTCCCCGAAAGGGTTCCTGCCTGACCATGGAAAGCACGTTCCTGATTACCCTGATAAAGTACGCCACCACGAGACTGAGACCAAGAATCCGTAGAGATATCTCCACCCGTACCGAGTTCAATACCCCACTGCCCCAACGTGTAGGCGTTGTGTTGATGTATACCGGAAGTTCCGCCCTGAAGCCCGGACTGGGCAAAGGCGAGGCCGCCAGCGACTAGTGATAAAGCAATGATTTTTTTCATTGTATCCCTCGCATGTCTTTATTACATTTTGTTCTCAATGTAGTATTTTTGCAAAATCGGGACCCAGTGTGACGCCGCTCACACCCCAAAAAGCGTCTAAAAATTGTAAAATGCAACCAAAAGTTTATATTAGGCATCAAAATAGCGATTATGAACCCGATTTTATCCATACAAAATATCCGCCGAGACTTTAAAATGGGCGACGAAACGGTCCACGCGCTGCGTGGAGTTTCTTTTGACATCTATCCCGGCGAGTTCGTAACCATCATGGGTACCAGCGGTTCGGGCAAGTCGACCATGCTGAACATTCTGGGTTGCATGGACAAACCGACCTCCGGACAGTACATTCTGGACGGGGAACACACCGAAAAACTGAAGCGCGATGCCCTCGCCCGCATCCGCAGCCAGAAACTTGGATTCGTGTTCCAGAGCTACAACCTGCTCAGCCGCACCACGGCTATCGAAAACGTAGAACTCCCGCTTTTGTACAACTCCAAAATTTCGGCAGCGGAACGCCGCCACCGTGCCATCGAGGCGTTAAAGATGGTCGGACTCGAAAGTCGCATGAACCATGTGCCCAACCAGCTTTCGGGCGGCCAGCAACAGCGAGTCGCCATTGCACGCGCCCTGGTGAACGATCCTGTCATCATTCTCGCCGATGAAGCCACCGGAAACCTGGATACGCGCACCAGTTACGAAATCATGATGATTTTCCAGGAGCTGAACCGCCAAGGAAAAACCATCGCCTTCGTGACGCATGAACCCGACATTGCAACTTTTAGCGGGCGCACCATTACGCTGCGCGACGGACTTTTGAAAAAAGATGTGAAGAATGAATCCGTGCAAGACGCCAAAGCCGCTTTCGAAGCCCTCCCTCCACCGGAAACGTTTGAGGAGGAATAATGTCACCATTTACTCTTATAAAAATTGCACTCAAGGCTTTGCTCCGTAACCGCATGCGCACCTTCCTTTCGGTGCTCGGCATCGTCATTGGTGTCGCAGCCGTTATCACCATGGTCGCCATGGGCGAAGGTTCCAAAAAATCCATCAAGGAACAGATGACCGCCATGGGCACGAACGCCATCATCATCATGCCGAACCGCGACCGTCGCGGCGGCGTGCAAATGGAATCGACCGAATCGCTCGAAGAAGCCGACGTGATTGCTATCCGCGAAAACGCCTCCTACATTAACGGCGTCTCGCCCATGATAACCGTAGGCGGGCAGGCCATTGTAGGCAACAACAACTCTCCCACGGCCTTGAGCGGCGTATCGGCCGACTACCTGAAAATCCGCAACTACGAAATCGAAGACGGCGTCATGTTCGACGACCAGGCAGACCGCATGGCCAAAGTCTGCGTGATTGGCCAGACTGTCGTGAAAAACCTGTTCCCCGAAGGCGACCCCATCGGCAAAACCATCCGTTACAAGAGCATTCCGCTCAAGGTCATCGGTACCCTAAAGGCGAAAGGCTCCGGCGATTTCGGGCAAGACAACGACGACGTGATTTTTACACCCTACCAGACGGTAATGAAGCGGTTCAACGCCACCACGAACATCCGCCAGATTTACGCGAATTCTATTGGCGAGGGCTACGCGGCGCAGGCCACCGAAGAAATCATGGGAATCCTCAAAGAACGCCGCAGCTGGACAAAGCCCACCGACCCCTTCCGCGTCTTTACCCAAGAAGAAATGATCCAGATGGTCACCAGCACCTCGGACATGCTATCGCTGGTGCTGACCGCGATTGCAGGAATTAGTTTGTTTGTAGGCGGTATCGGTATCATGAACATCATGTACGTGTCGGTGACCGAACGCACCAAGGAAATCGGCCTGCGTATGGCTATCGGTGCACGCGGCCGCGACATTCTGTTGCAGTTCCTTTTTGAATCGGTCATCATCAGCCTGCTTGGCGGCGCCATCGGAATCGCCCTTGGCATTGCCGCTTCCGAGACGGTCAAGATTGCCATGAACTGGCCCATGAGCGTGTCCATCACGAGCGTTATCGTGAGCTTTGGCGTATGTTTTGCTACCGGCGTGTTCTTTGGATGGTACCCGGCCCGTAAGGCTAGTCGCCTGGACCCTATCGAAGCGCTACGATTCGAATAACATGTAATACAGGTCACAAAAAACTTACATTTTACTTGCAAAAAAAAACGAGAGATGCTATATTTCTTCCATATAACCGGAGAATGATATGCATCTTAAAAATTCAACAGGGGTTATAGCCTCTACCTTGGCCGCTCTTTCTGCAACCGCAGCAATAGCCGCTACCACGCCATACGACCTGATTCGCCCGACCTGGCCCTTGAGCTGGGACGCGAAAGTGTTCGAGAATTTTGATACGACGGTCACCAAGAAGATTGGCGTTCTGAATATTCCCGCAACACCCGCAAGCTTTAAGGCGGGGGCGATGATGCCCGACACCCTAGACCAGGCCTACCTTGACGCCATCAACACCAAGATTTCGCCGATCCGCGTGAACCAGGCGGGCTACCTCAAGAGCGACACGGAACGCCAGTTCTACTTTGTGGGCACCAAGGCCTCGGAATTCGAAGTCGTGGATGCAGACGGCAAGTCGCTCAGCACCAAGATAACTGGAACGTTCACCGCAACCGAAACGGCCACCAAGAGCGACTGGACCATTATTGCTGGTACAAATGCCGCTACAAACGACCAACAACGTTACAAGGTCGAAATCACCGGACCTGAAGGCAATATCTTTGTCGGCAAAATCCCGCAGAACGTACCTACCGAAAAGCGCCTGCGCATCAAGGTCGGTGACGAAATCTCTAGCACCTTCATTGTGAGCGACGACGTTTACACCATGGTAAAAGACGCCTCCCTGAAGTTCTTTGGCATCCAGCGCAGCGGTAATTCCGAATCGTGGTTCCACGGCCCGAGCCATACCAAAGACGGCGGCGGCAAGGTGGTTGTTATTGAAAGCTACAAGTCCGTGGCTGCTGAAGGCTATACATCGAAAGAAGGCGCCTTGCAGGGCGGCTGGTACGACGCAGGAGACCACCTGAAGGAATCCCAAACGCAAGCCTTCGCCTTTGCAGCACTCGCCGTGATGCATGCCACGAACCCCGCCAAGGACGTAGACCACTACGCTTACAACCAAGGTGAATTTGTAAAGACCGACGACGTGCCCGATGTTCTGCGTGAAGCCAAACACGGTGCCGACTTTTTCTTGAAAGCGTACGAATTCGCCAAGGGCGTCGTTGACGATATGCCTGTTTCTGTGGGCAACTTCGGCAGTGATCACGGCTGGTGGGGGCGCCCGGAAGTTCAAGACTATGTAACCGTTACCGGCCGCGGAGGTTCTGCCGAACGCGATGTACGCCTCGGTGAACTCGGTTCCAACATCTCGGGTGAAATTGCCGCGGGCCTTGCAATTCTTTCCAAGGACTACGCCAAATACGACAAGAAGTTTGCAGACAGTTGCTTGGTGGTAGCTGAAAAGATGTACGACTTCGCCAAGGCTCTTGCTCAAGGCAAAGACAAATACGACGGCGACAAGCCCTTTGTCAATAATAAACGGGCTGCAGGTTGGGGTTCGCCTGCCTATCAGGGCAACAACGAATTTACCGACGACTTGGCACTCGCTTCGGTGGCGCTCCTTTATGCTACAGGCAAGAAGGATTACGCCGACGATATGATCCGCGTTAAGGACTTGTTTCCAAAGCAATCAATCCGAGATACAATTTGCGCAGGCTGTTTTGCAGGCGGTTGGTTTGCGGCCGATGCGAGCGGCATGCTCAAAAACGGAAAGAACACCAGCTGGGCTAACGCCCATAGTTTCGCGCTGTACGCTTTGTACAAGTTGATTCTTGCCGACAAGACCAAGGCGACATCTGAATACGGTCTTACCGAAGAAGAGCGCCTTGCCGCTATCGAAGATTGCCTTGCCGACATGATTGCCAACCTTGGCGATGTAAGCGGCACAGGGACCGGTTCCATCGTTCTTCCCAAAGGAGACATCGGCTGGAAACAAAACACCGTCAGCTACGATCCCATCTGGTACACTATGTTGACTGATCAGGCATGGATTTTCAATGGTTATCAAGCCGGCAACATCTTTGAAGTATTGGCATACGCCGACGTGGCCGCCGATATCGAAAAGCAGGGCGTCACGCTCCCGGCCATGGCAAGCACAGGCCTTAAAGCAAGCGAAATGCGCCAGCTCGGTATCAATCAGTTGAACTACCTATTCGGCATAAACCCGTGGGACATCTCGTTTGTGTATGGCGTAGGCGACAAGAACGACGCACACCCCTTCCACAGGGCTGCAAACCCCGAAGGCAAGAATATGCCGGGCCTCGCTTATAAATACAACGCCCCTGTCGGAGCCCTGGTAGGCTGGCAAGACCCCGCCACAACTTCAATGAATCCTGACAGATTGAGCTGGGAAAACTTCTATATCTCCGAGGTGACGCTCAACGCAGCAACACTTTTGACATCTGCCCTCACCCTCGTGAGTAACGGCGGTAGCGACTACTACGAAAAGAAGTGCGATAACTGCGATACCACGGAAGCCTCGCCCTTCTCCAACGAAGTTTATGCAGCGGCATATCACTATACGTGGACAGACATGGACATGTTCAATATTCAAATCTTCAATGAAACCATGAAAGACGTCGACAGCGTTGTTGCCTATGTCTATTTCGATGCAACTGAAGAAGACATTGACGCCTGTGGAGCCATCTTTGACGAAGACCTTTGCCAAGCATACGATATTGCCGGTTTCAACAAGCCCTGCGATAACGACAGTGAAATCAGGAACTATATGAGATCTAACCGCCCAGTAAAAGTCGAAGACACCTATAACAAGGACAAAAAGACCTACACCTGGGCACAGGCAATCAGTGTCGGAACCATCGGTTTTGGCCGCAAGCTTCGTTTTGATATAAGCATTTCTTCTGGGACCAAGGTCGATGGCAAATGCGAAACGCTTCGCACGCCGGCCAAGGTCAAGGTCACTGACAGTTGGAGCTTTACCGCGCACTCCGAATCCAAGGATGCTCCCGCCTACGACGGCGCTCCTGACTGGGACAAGGATCAGGGCGATATTCAGCAGGCACCTCAAGATCCGTACATCGTCATTCGCAGCAAGGGCAAGCTCCTGTGGGGTTACGGTCCGGGCAACACCACCAGCGACCGCGTAGGCTTTGTGAAGCCTGTTGAAATTGCGAAAGCCCGCATGCAGGTTGCCAAGAACAAGCTCTATGTGCTAGCAAGTGCACAGGGCTCCAAGACCGTGAAGATCTTTGACATGCTCGGCAACCAGCTGATGGCCCAGGACTTCTACGGAACCCGCACCGAAGTGAACCTCGCAAAACTTCCGCACCGCGGCGCCCTGATTGCAAGAGTCGTGCAAAACGGCAAGACGCTTGCAACCCAAAGCATCAAGGTGAAATAATTCGGAGTTCGGAACTAAAAGAATCAGCGCCCGAAAGGGCGCTTTTCTTTTACATTTTTTTTACAGTCTACTTCCTACTGTCTACTGCCTACTGTCTACTTCCTAGCGTCTACTTTTACTATACTATAAGCATGGAACTGCTAGAATTTTTAAAACCGATGCCGGTCGTGGGCATTCTCCGCGACATTCCCCAAGGCGCCGAAGAAGCATGCGTCAAAACCGCCGTTGAATGCGGACTCAAGGCGATCGAAGTCACCATGAACACCGCAAGCGCCGAATCGATTATTGCAGCCCTCAAGGCCGCGGCAAAGCCTCACGGCATTGCCGTAGGTGCAGGCACAGTCCGCCACGGCAGCGACCTTGAAAAAGCAATTGGTGCAGGCGCCGAATTTATCGTGACGCCCAATACGCGCAACGAAATCATCCGCCTGTCTGCCACGGCTCGCATCCCGATTATTCCGGGCGCGCTGACACCCACCGAAGTGCAAAAGGCATTCGACCTGGGCGCCACCGCCGTAAAGATTTTCCCGGTGAACTGCGTGGGCGGGCCCGAATACATCAAGGCCTTGCGCGGGCCGTTCCGCGACATTCCGCTCATGGCATGCGGCGGCGTGAACCCGGAGAACGCCGCAAGCTACTTGAAGGCCGGCGCAAACCTGCTTTCGTTCGGGGCAAGCATTTACGATCCGAAGCTTATGAACGAGAACAAGTGGGACGAAATAGAAAAGCGGCTCGCACAATTGCTTAAAGCAATCAAGTAAAAAGACACTTGTCATGCCCGCCTCCGAGCGGGCATCTCCTTTTTATAAAATCAAGTTGTTTAAGTAGAAATGGAGATCCCCGCCTTCGCGGGGAAGACATAAAAGGCGCTATTTTTTGCGCATTTCCTGCTTCATCTTGTACATGGAAACGTCGGCGCTGTGCAGCATGTCGTCGACTTCCTTGTAGTCTTCGCTGGAATGGGCAACGCCGTAAGCGAAGGACGCCTGCTTATCGACAATCTTGATTTCGGAAACAATCTTCTCCATGCGCTCCGCACAAACGAAGGCACCCTTTACATCTGTTTCGGGGCAAATGACCATGAATTCGTCGCCGCCCATTCTAAAGAGTTGGTCAGTTTCACGCAAGATATCCTTGATTGATGTCGAGACAGAGCGCAACAGCAAGTCGCCCGCCTGATGCCCATAGCGGTCGTTCGTTTCCTTCAGGCCATTCAAGTCAAAATAAATAATGGCGAACTGGGTTCCGTAACGCTTGGAACGCGAGAACCATTCGCGCAGCGAGAACATACCATGACGGCGGTTAAAGCAACCCGTCATGTCGTCGGTCAAAGAAATATCGCGGAGGTTGCGGAGCGATCGGGCCAAGCGAATATGCACATTCACGCGGGCAAGCAGGATTTCGGCAATGGCACTCTTGCTCACAAAGTCCGACGCGCCCGCCTGGAAGCCCTTAGTCACGCTGTCGGAATCTTCGCGGTTCGTCAGGAATATCACCGGAAGGTCATCGAGAGCATGGCGCTGGCGAATACGCAAGCATACATCAAAACCATTCATGTTCGGCATGTTGATATCCAGCAACACCAAATCCACCTGGTTTTCTGCCAAGAAATCCAGAGCGTCTTTTCCGGAACTGCAGCATTCAACACTATAACCGACACGAGCCAAAAGGTCCTTGGTTTTCTCCAAGATTTCGGCGTTATCGTCCACAATAAGGATTTTTTCTTCAACCATAGACCAACCTCACCTGTTAAAGGGCGATGTCTTTAAAATAACTTTGTTTTAAGGCTATGTCTATTTATTTTTTACTTTTTTATACTTCTTGCGAGGGAAACGCCAAAAACTCTAAATTCGGGGCAGTTTCAATTAGGCCCAGAGCCGCCGCATGTTCAAAAAACAAGGCCAGCGAACGCTTGCGTTCATCGGTAAAACGGTAGTCGATCGCCGAGTAATAGTTTTCGACTATGGAACGCGGCAAGTCCACCGGGTAGCGAGCCAACCATTTATCTAGAGCCGCCATCGGATTTTCGCGGAAACGTTCAACACTTTCGCGAGTGGCCTGCAGATAGCGAAATAAACTTTGTTCTAAATCCGGTTTAAGCGCACTCTTGGCCACAATCCACGCCCCAAAGACAAAGGGGACCTTCTGCCAGTCCTGCCACAAGGCTCCCAAATCGTAATCGAAAGCAAAACGGTGACGTTCGTTTTCTTCGAGCGCCTGGTCGCCAATCAAAAGGCATGCGTCATCGATCGGTTCGTAAGCTCCCGATTTATACACCGGTTCAAGGCCGAATCGCTCATGCAGCAGAATCTTCAACAAGTTAATAGATGTCATACTCTGTGCCGTAAGGCACACCGTCTTGTGTGACAAATCTTCAATAGGCACCTTGGAGAAAAGCTTTACCGAGCGGACCTCGAACGAACACGAGGTACAAATATCAGGAGCAAGCACAAAGGCTCCCGGCTTTTGCGCAAAAGTGATGGAAGACGCCGGAGACAGATGGATCGAACCGTCCTTGAGACCCGCACAATGCGCACTCGGAGGGCCATCCACAAATTCTACATCGCTAAATTCGGACTCTCGCCCAAGGAAGTCATGAAAAAACGGCGCACAGACCAAAAAAGGAATTCGTCCAACTCGTAAAGTCATGTAAAAAAGTTAATTTTTCGCCACGACCTGCAACAGGGTCAAAAAATAAAATAACCAAAGAATAACCGAAAAATGGCTAAGGTATAATGGCTGTATTTCATGTAAAGAAGACATCGCTCGGCGACGACCAGACGTCTCTGGTGTTCAAGGGCAAGATTGTTGAAGGCCCAATTAGCAAGGGCATGACTGTGGAAATCCCCGTCACACAAGAGGCGGTGGTAAGAATGAAGATTTTTGATGTCGTCCTGTTCGAAAAGCAGAAGGACGAATCGAAGAAGATCGGCCTGGTTGTTGATTTCAAGGATCTTCCGGATGACATGGAAGTGATCATGAGCTTGAACATCGCCGAAGAAGACCTGACAATTGTTAACGAGTAAGGCAATTCAGCCTTTTCGCACACAGGGATGATACAATGATCAATGAAAGACTGCGGGGAGTGAATTTGGGTGGATGGTTCAGTCAGGTAGACTGCATCCAGGAAAAAGATCCCGTAGGGTTTCCCGGGATCATTGAACACATCAAGACATTCCTTGGGGACAGCGATTTCAAGCGCATCCGCGGTGCGGGGTTCAACCACGTGCGCCTGCCGGTGGACTACTTCAACTTGTTCGACGAAGGAACGATCAAGCCTAAAGAAGAAGTTTTCGCTCTGCTGGACAAGGCCATCAAGGACATTCTGGCAAATGACCTGTACGTGATTCTTGACCTGCACAAGTGCCCAGGCCACGACTTTCACCTCGGCTCTTACCAGGAGCAGCCATTCTTTGTAAGTGCCGATGCCCGCAAGGATACCGCCAAGGTCTGGTCGTTTATGGCCGAACGTTACAGCGGCGAGTCCCGCGTGATGATGGAGCTCCTGAACGAGCCCGCTGCGGCCGACTCCCTGGTTTGGGACAAAGTAAAAGACGAAATTTTCTGGGCAATCCGCAAGCACGCTCCCAAGAACACGATCGTGGTCGGCAGCAACAAGTGGAACAGCGCCCACGAATTCAAGTACCTGACCCCGATGGACGACGACAACGCCATCTACAGCTTTCATACCTACACCCCGGTGACATTCACGCACCAGGGGGCTGCCTGGATCAACGACCCGTTCTTCAAAATTGAACGCCCGTGGCCAGGCGACTACGCCGCTCCCGAGGCCGGTGCTACCACCCGCCTCAACGTGGAATTCGGCAAGTGGGACAAGGCTCGCCTGCAAGAAAGCATCCAGAACGCACTCGACTTCCGCGCAAAGTACGACCTGCCCGTCGCCTGCAACGAATTCGGCGTCTACGTGCAAGTCGCCCGCCAGTACCAGCTCGCCTGGATGCGCGACTTCATGGAAATACTCCGCGATGCAGACGTGGGCTACAGCTACTGGAACTACAAGAACCTGGACTTCGGCATTGTGTCGAAGGGCGAATCGCTGCACCAGAACTTAAAGCAGTACGACAACGCCGACCGCCTCGACAGTGAACTCATGGAACTGCTCGCCAAGGGGTAGTGAGCGCGCCTAGCTCTGAGGTGTGAGCACGGCACTAACGTGCCTCTGAGAAAAAATTGCCTGGCAAACGCCAGGCTTTTCTTATAAAAAAGCCCCTGTTCGGGGCTTTGAAATTTTCATGTACACCTCGTTACTCAAAGCTCATTGCCCAGAGCACCGCAGGTGCGACCTCTATTACTTGCCGGCGGCGCGCTTCTGCATTTCGCGGCGCTGGGCTTCGGCAAGCATACGCGCCATTTCAAGACGACTGTCTTCCTTTTCCTTGCGCTTGGTCTCTTCCTTGCAGTTCACGCACTTGGTGGCCGTAGGTACGGCAATCAGGCGAGCCTTCGGAATGAGTTCGCCACACACCTTGCAGATACCGAAGGTTCCCTTCTTGATGCGTTTTAATGCCTCTTCAAGGTACACCAGATACTTGCCTTCGCGGGCAGCCAAGGAGAAGTTCGTTTCCAGGGCGTTATAGTCGGTTGCAAGGTCGGCACTGTTGGATTCGCCACCTTCGCCTGCCTGCGCCTGATTCTTGAACGTTTCGGTCTTGTCAAAGTCGGTCTGCGCCGTTACAATCTGCCTACGTTTTTCAATCAACATATCCTCAAAAAACTTGAGGTCAGCATCGCTCATTTTTACAGGTTTCTTTTCAGCCATGGTTTTCTCCTTGGTTGCGATTAAACTCGTTTGTACCAATAATGTGATAAATAACTTTTTTTTTAGAAAAGGGGTAAACTTTTTTTAAAAAATATCAACATTAATGTCTAAGCCGCTCTTTTTGATGTCCGAAAGCAAGGCATCCACATCTTTAAGCAGCCTGTCCAGTCCCGTGTTCAAGGGCGAAGCCTGGTCAATAACCAACCCCGCCGTGTTGTCTCCCTCCAGCAGTTTACTCAAAACCGTATTGGACTGGTCCTTCAGCTTCTTAACAGTTTCCAGCAGTTCGCGGGTGCGGACCATCAGGGCATTGAGTTCCTTGATTTTGGATTCACCGGTATTGGCAATAGACTCCAAGACCCCTTGCGCATTCCCCAAGCTGCTGTCGCATTTATCCAGAAGGGCGTCTACCTCGGCTTTCCAAGCATTCACGTTCACCTTGGTCTTACGGACCACGGTGTTTGCCTTCTTGGAAACTCGATCCAACTGCGCACCGGCCTGACCGTTCGAAAGGGAATCCATGACCGAGCGGGCAGAATCCCTCAGTTCACCCAAATCGGCCAAAATGGCTCCAACCTTCTTGCCAAAACCGGCCATGCCCTGGTCGAAGCGTCCGATCAGCGTATCGCCATCATGGACTAGCTCCTGGGAATCGCCCGTCAAAATGCAAATTTCACGCTCGCCCATCAGGCCCGCCGTAATCAAACGGAATTCCGAGTTCCTCGGAACTTTCGTTTCGGCAAGGACCCGGACCGTCACGTAGACAGCATCGTCGGTAAGTTCCACCTTGGTAATTTCGCCGCGCTTAATGCCACGCACCTTGACCAGATTACCCGGAGAAAGGGTACCCACGGCATCGAAGGAAAGTACAAAAGAATAACGGGCGTGATACGGACTGGACGGGTGTAAAAAGAACCACGCCGCCGTGCATGACGTCACGAGAATGACGAACACGACAAACGGCATAAGGTTCTCTTTAATGCGTTTTGTGACCCTATTCATAGTAAGACCAATTTTGATTGTCGAAATCTAATAAATCATCGACATACTCACCCTTGGCCTTGGCCTTAATCTTTTGCATTAAGGACTCATTGAAGTCCTGAGCCACGTTTTGACCGCTATATTTCATCAAAGTATTCATGGCAATGACCTCGGAAATCACGGTCAGGTTCTTACCGGGAGCCACAGGAATGACGACTTTGGGGATTTTTATACCCATCACCTCTTCTTCGAGCTCATTCAAACCCGTGCGATCGTAACCACCGTCGCGGTGCCACTGTTGCAGTTCCACGATGGTTTCGATCTTTTTCACCTTACGAATGGCGTGGATACCGAACATGGCGCGGATATCAAGGATACCCACCCCGCGGATTTCCATGTGGTGTTTGATCAGCGGATCCGGACGCCCGATAATGGAACGACCCACGTTACTGATATGGACCACGTCATCGGCCACCATACGGTGTCCGCTTTCTACAAGGTCAAGCACACATTCGGACTTACCCACGTTGCTGTCGCCCACATAGAGCATACCCACACCATAAACGTCCACAAGGCTGCCATGGATAATGGCATGCGGCGCAAAGAACTCTTCCAAGATACGCTGGGCGATCTTGTTGAATTCATAGGTATGGAGCGTCGTCGAGAACAGCGGGATGTTCAAGCGGTCGCACATGGCCTTGAGTTCGGGGTGCGGCATCTGCGAATGCGTCACCACCCACATGGGTGCCTTGAATACAGATAAATTCTCAAAAATTTTTGCGCGGCCTTCGGGGCCAATCGATTCCAGATAGTTCCATTCCGTGTGGCCTACCACCTGGATCTGCTGGGAACTATAAACCTTGGTGTAGCCCGCCATGGCAAGGCCCGGTCTGTGAATACCACTTTCGGCAATGGGCGCGTCGAGGCTTGATTCGTGGGAATGACAAGCCATTTGCAAGTCTTTGCCGTAACGCAAAAAAAAGTCCCGCACCAAGAGACGTTCTCGGTGCAGGATCTTGATGTCTTTTAATCTTGACTCAGCCACGATATCATCCGGTTATACAACTTCAGACATAGGCTGGGCACGGTGATCGTTCTGCTTATCGTTTGCCTTCTTGAGCTGCACCTTGATGCGTTCAAGGGTTACATCCACAGCCTTGCCCATGTTTTCTTCGTCGGCGGAGGCCACTACTTGAGAACCGGTAATATTAACAGTAATTTCGCAATGACGCTGATGTTCCACTTCGTGGTCAAGGATAACGGAGGCACTGGTGATATTCGGGTAGAATCGAGCTAATTTATCCATTTCTTCTTGAATACGATCCTGAAGTCCGGCAGAAGCATTAAAGTGACGAGCAGAGAACTGAATATCCATAATATTAACCTCCTTAAAAAGGGTTTTCGTATGTATTGCGGAGCTTTTTTGCTCCACGTCTAGAGTATATACATCTTTTTTTGTTCAAAAACAAAGGGTTTTTCAAAAATTTTCAAAAAAAGTTATTCCAAATTGGAATATTTAGTACAAAAGCGACCTTTTTAGGCAAAAAAAGGCCTAAATGAGCTTTTTGCGCTTGCTGGCGGGCAATAAATGCAGCTCTTCTTCGCGGTATTTTGCCACCGTACGGCGGGCCACCTTGATTCCCTGTTCCATCAGTTTGTCTGCAATGGCCTGGTCCGAAAGGGGCTTCTTCTTGTCCTCTTCGTCCACGAGTTTCTTGATGGCATCAAGGATTGTTGCCGAGCTGAGTTCGGCTGCATCCGGAGAGGAATCTTGCTTGACTCCCGAAGTAAAGAACTGCTTGAGTTCGAAAATGCCGTAAGGCGTATCGACATACTTGCCGTTGACCGAGCGGTTCACGGTACTCACGTCGCGCTTGATGTCGTCGGCAATGTCCTGCTGCACCATGGGCTTGAGGAACGCAGGCCCCTTGGTAAAGAAGTCCTTCTGGCGCTTGAAAATCGCACGCATCACGAGTTCCATAGTCGTGTAGCGGTTATCGAGCGCCTTGATAAATTCCACCGCCTTAAAGAGGTGCGTACGTACGTAATCCTTGTCGGACTTAGAGGCACCCTTGTCGTCGAGAATCGCCTTGTAGGTCTGATTCACACGCAGACGCTTTTGCATCGAGGAACGTACGGATTCGACTTCCATGTGGCCATGCTTATCGACCACCTTGAGGTCGGCGGCAATCGTCTGCACGCGCGAATTGGAAAGCTGGAAACCCGGATGCGGATTCAACTTCGCAAAACTTGCCACGGCACGCTGCACGTCTTCGGTCGAAACGCCCAAGGCCTTGCCAATTTTCGCATAACGTAAAGCAAGCAGGTCATCGTAGCATTTTTCAAGGATCTTGATACCGAGCGGCGGGAAACTCGGGAGAGCGTACGCCTGGATCAAAAAACATTCGCGCTGGTTGCGGGCGCCGATTCCGCGCGGATTAAAACCCTGCAGCACATGCACCGCTTCACGCACCGGCAAGGAACATTCTTCTAGCGGAACTTCGTTGCGGAGCATAGACTCAATTTCATTGATATAGGGATCTTCGGACAGGCGCAAGGGTGTCTCGTCGAGAGTCGCCTCTTGCAAGAAGCCGTTTTCGTCCAGCGAATCAATCAGGTATTCCACCAAGGAACGGAACTTCTTTTCGGAACAATTGCTCCGGGCAAGTTGTTCCAGCTGTTCACGGGAGCCCGACCAAAGCAACAGCTGGTCACGCAGCTTGTCCTGCAAGCTCTTGCCGTGATCTTTAATGGGGCGATCCCATTCGTCATCGGAATCGTTACCTACATTCAAGTCCTTGAAAGGGGCATCCTCGTTCATGGAGCCGTCTTTCAAGTACTGTTCGTAATTGATATCGTTGCTGCCGTCCAAAAGGCTGCTGTCGCCCATGGCGCTGTCTTCGAGGCTGGAGTAGTCGCCCGAATCGTAATCGTCAAGATCATCCTTGACTTCGCGCAGTTCCGCGCCCGAATCCGGAAGTTCGTCTTCGTGGACTTCGCGCTCTTCCATTGGAGCGGCGTCATCGAGTTCCAGCAGAGGATTGCTTTCCAGTTCTTCTTTGATGGCAGTATCGAGTTCCAAGGAATTTTTCTGCAAAATGGTTACAAACTGCCTAAGCTGGGGCGAGAGATTCTGCTCCAGTCGTTGATTTGTACCTATTTGCAGTCCGATATCCACAAAGCCCCCTAACCTAAGCTAAAGCTATCACCTAAGTAAATGCGGCGGGCTTCGGGATCGTTGGCGAGGTATTCCGAAGAACCTTCGGTCAGCACCTGGCTCTTGTACATAATGTAGGCGCGGTCCGTAATCGAAAGGGTTTCACGCACGTTATGGTCCGTAATCAAGATTCCCATGCCGCGGTCCTTGAGTCCCGAAATAATGGACTGGATGTCGGCCACCGCAATGGGGTCGATGCCTGCGAAAGGTTCGTCCAGCAAAAGGAAAGACGGATCGCTTGCGAGGGCGCGTGCAATTTCCAAGCGGCGGCGTTCGCCACCCGAGCAGCTCATGGACTTGGTTTTGCGGATGTGCGTAATCTTAAATTCTTCAAGCAATTCTTCGAGGCGGCGCTTGCGTTCGGAACGTTTCATGTTCTGCGTTTCGAGAATTGCCATAATGTTGTCTTCGACACTGAGCTTGCGGAAGATTGAAGCTTCTTGCGGCAAGTAACCGATGCCAAGGCGTGCGCGCTTGTACATGGGCTTGTCCGTCATCTCGATGTCATCGAGAAAAATGTGCCCCGATTCCGGGCGCACCATACCCACGATCATGTAGAACGAAGTCGTCTTGCCAGCACCGTTAGGGCCGAGTAGTCCGACAATTTCGCCTTGGGACACGCGAATAGACACGTCGCTCACCACCTGGCGACCGCCATAGACCTTTCTCAGGTGTTCCGTGCGTATGGTACTCACTAAATTTTTCATAGATCTTCCAAACCCAATTTACAAATCTTTCGGCGGGACGACAGCCTTTTCACGCATTTTCCGCATCATTTCTAATTTGGATTTCACCGTTTTCGCATCTTTATTATCGCTTGATTCTTTCTTTTTGTCAAGCTCTTTTTCAGACGCCTTGGCCGTCTCGGCCTCTCTCTTGAGTCGCTCCGTCTTTTCCATGTCGATATAGCGACCGCTTGCCATGGCAGCAGCCCCTAAAAGTTTCAAGGACTTCACCGCATTCTTCTGGGCATCGAACAAGATATGAATCGTATCACCAGTCGCCTCGTTCTTGCCCGAAACGGAACGATCCTTTTTCACGTAGAAATAGGTGCTCTGAGCCTTGCCCGAAACCACGGCCCTGTCCATTTTGCCTTGGTTAAAGTAGAGGTCCAAGCGGTCACCATCCATTAGGTTGCGGTAATCCTTGAGGTCGGTTTCGTAAAAGAATCCCTTGGCATTCAGGTTCACGTACAGGCGCTCAATTTTTTCGTTGCTGAATTCGGCATAAAGCGTATCGCCAAAGGCTTCGGTCACGCTCCCTGGAGCGTTTTTCTTGGGTTCTTCTTGCTGGACACCGTGGGCATTGCGAATCACGAGTGCCGATTCAAGCGACTTTCCGGCAGAATCGAGCACCAAGAAAATCGAGTCGCCCGTCAGGTGGTAGTTTTTCATGTCGCAGGTCGGGTGCCCCTTCATGCTAAGCCAGTTATTCTTGTGGTCAAAAAAGCCCGTATCGCAAGTGACCACCATGTCATTTTGAGTGAGGCGCACATTCGTCATCGAAAGCCAGTCATTTTTGCGGTCAAAAAATCCCGTGTCTCCGGTAATGACCATGTCGTTCTGAGTAATGCGCACATCACCATAAGCCTCCGCAAAAGCGTTCCCCTTGTTATAGACGATGCGCTTTGCAGACACCGTAACCGTATCCGTCTTGCCGTCTTTCTTTTTTTCGTACTGATAAAGCTTGGGCTTTTGCGGCATCGTAAGAATTTCTTTTTCGCGGTCGTATTCCAGGTATTCGCCAGTAAACAAGTAGGAGTTTGCCGAGTCGCCCGCATGCACATCGCCCGAGGCCGTCGCTATAGAATTCTTTTTCTGGTAGTTTCCATTTTGCGCCTGGATATAGCCCGAGGGATGGGTAAAAAGAAAACCGCCGCTGCACTGCACACTTTCGGCATCCTTATGCCAGAAGGCTCGCTGGGTGCGGAACTGGATGCTGTCGTGAACGAAGTGGACTCGCCCTTGCAGCAAGAGCGTTCCGCGCTTGCGGGCGACAGCAAGGCTGTCGGCATGTTTCATGATCAAGGGCGAGGACTGAGCGACGGCACTAGTCGCAAGGAGCGCAACCAGGAGCAACGGCAAAAGCCACATTTTGGAGTGCGACGAATTCATTATTCGTCCCTCTGCCTTGCTTTAGCGCGATTTCCCTTGTTTTTGATTCTCGACAGGAATCCTCTTTCTACTTTAGATGGAGAGTGGCTTTCTGCCGCAGCGGAATCGTTCGTTGATTTTGCAGCAGGCGTTGCGACCGTCGTTGCGGCTGTTGTTGCAGCGGAAACTGCAGTATTCGCGCCCTTCTGCGTACTTACAGCAACCGAAGACGAACTGGGTTGCACCCCCGCTACCGAAGACGTCGGAGTCGCTGCAGCCTGGGCGCTATCGCGAGATTCAATTTCTTTCGCCTGGGACTTGTCTTCTTCTTTAAGGCGGCGGGCGGCATCCTGGAAAATTCCTGTAACGCTAGAAAGAATTCGCCAGTTGTCCATATGGGCGTCGCTTTCGAAGCCACGGCCTTGCAATACGTCGCCTTCTTCGCTCACCACGCGTACATAGCTTTCCGTTTTGACTAGGTTATCCTTCTTGTTCCAAATCAAGGAGTCCGAACGCACCGACGCGCCCTTGGGCGTAAGGGCGTAAACATGGCCATAGGCATACACGTAGGTGAACTTCAAATCCATGCGGCCGGAATCGGCGCGCAAGAAGGCAGTGCGTTCTCCAAGGGAATCATAAATATCAACCAGCACCGGGCGCACAAATACGACTTCCTTGTCGCTCCAGCGTTCCAAATAGGCCGTCTTGAGTTTCCAGGCCAGCACACCCTTGTCGTAACTATCCATGAGGGTGGTGTCAGTAAAAAGCATTTCGGGGCGCTCTACCTGCAGCCAGGGCTTTTCTTCTTCAATTTCTTCGCAAGCGGTCACAATGAGACCGGTCAGCAATAAAGGTATCAACGCCCACTTTTGAAGAATCATAGGCCAAATATACATAATTTGATTTTCTATTTTAAACACATGAAACTTACTATTCTCGGCTTTTTGAAGAAAGTGGCGGCAAGCGTTGCCCCCTTCCAGAAACTGGTGCTGATTTCACTTGCGGCGTGGGTCACTCATATTATCTTGCGCGTGCTGCTTTTATTCCGCAGCAACCCCTACGGATTCCCGTTTGTCTCTAAGCCGGACTGGTTCATTTTCCACGCCGTGTGCATCGATTTCATGTGGATTGTGAACGCCCTCGTGGTGTTCCTGATTCTGGGCGGAATCGCCATCCGCATCGCTAGCGGCTCTAATGCAATCGGGACAGGGAACGCCGCCGCCCGCAGGGTCGCAGTAGTCACAAAAGTCACGACCATTCTCTACGCCGTCTTCCATACCGCAATATTGCTATTGACGCTTCTGGACAACGAGACGCAGCGATTCCTGGGCGGTCACCTGACCTTCGGGCTTGTCGACACCTACAAGGACACGTCCTCTATCATCGTGTTCTACGACTACGTGGCAAACGATCTTTCTGTACCGTACTTGCAGTTCGTCGTTCTTGCGCTCATGCTCCCGCTGACTTACAGCGTTTACAAATTGCTTTGCAAGTGGTACCGTCCCAGCGACAGATTCTACGTCAAGAAATCCGTCATCGCGATGATCATCTTCTACATCGCATCGTACTCGTTCGTTTACTTTATCTGGACCGGCAACGCCCGCATGACAAAGCTCCGTCCGGTCGTATCCCTGATTTACAACGACCTGTTCGTGGCAAAGAAGGCAAGTGGCCTTACGGAAGCCGACCTGGGCACGTACCGCACTGCATACCAGAACCTGTGGCAGAAAATCGAGGGCGATTCCGACTGGACCTTTACGGACAGCGACGCGGGCAACCACCTGCCGCTCTATCGCGAACCGACGCAGGCCCTACTCCAAAGCGAAAAACTCAAGGCCCAGCGCGAAATGCAGCCGAATTTTATATTGGTGCTCATGGAATCGCAGCGTGGCCGCAACACGGGCTACATGAACCCGCAAATCCAGCCCTCGCCCACGCCGTTCATGGATTCGCTCGCGGCACATTCCCACGTGTGGATGCGCATGCATACGAGCGGCGTGCCCACTACCGGCGGCGTACTTTCGACCCACATCGGCATTCCGCACCATTCCAGGCTCGCGCAGGCGACCGACCTTGCCCACGTAACGCTCCCAAGCTTTGTGCAGGTACTGACCGAAAACGGCTACAGCACGCATTACTTGTCCGCCGCCGACCCCGCCTGGGACAACCTGGGCGTTTGGATGTCCAAGTGGTACACGCAGCAGCATTACAACCGCGAACGCGAAGACGATTCCACCTTCATCGACAATGCGATTGAATACGTGCGCGATACGCTCTCCAAGGAAGGCAAGCCCTTCCTCGCTACGCTCATGACGCGCTCGAACCACTACCCGTTCAACTTTGCCGCGGGCATGACCGACGAAGAAAAGAGCCGCCCGCTGCAGGAGCGCATCAACGTGACCATGGGCTATGCCGACAGACAAATCGCCCGCTTTATTCGCGCTGTCGAAAACGAGGAATGGTACAAGAACACCTACGTGATTATCATGGCGGACCACGGATTCCCCCTGGGTGAAAACGGTGTTTCTACCATGAACGGTGGCGGTTTCTCGAACGTGAGCTGGATTCCGTTCTTTATTCACGGGAAGGGGCTCGATGCCGTTCGTGACACGACTCCTGCCGCTCAGATTGACATCGCGCCCACGGTGCTTGAACTTGCGGGATTTGCCGTACCGAATATCTTTATGGGGCATAACTTGCTGCGCGAACATATGGCCGATTCCGTGCCGGAACCGCTCGCAGGCCTTTCCCTCGGCGCATACTCGGGTTATGCCGCCATCGGGCTCGACGGTTACCGATTTATCGCGAAGTACCCCGCCCAGGACGAGACGCACCTCTTTGCCGACAGCGACACCCGCCAGGAAAACGAACTCACCGGCAAACTGCAAAATGAAGAAGGCCGCTTGTCAGCGACCCTCGATACATTGCTCAAAATTTCGGATTACTCGCTCGAACGCGGGCTGTAGTTATTTCTTCTTGAGCCAGGTGCCGCACAGATACATCGTAAATATCAAGCTCGTAATGAGGAACATTGCGATGCTGATGCATGCGAGGTCGCCGATGCCCTTCAGGCCGCGGTGAGTGGTGAACAGGAACCCGACAAAGCCCGCGATGGTCGTGGTGGAACTTGCCATCACGTTACGGCCGGTAGTATCCATCAGCTGACGGAGCGTCAGGTTCTTGTCACTCATCCACGAGGTAATCATGTGAATCGTGGAGTCGATTCCGATACCGAGTGCCATCGGGATTACAATCACGTTGTAGATGCTGATCTTGCCGAATTCAAACATGTCGGTGAGGAACCCGAGAAGTCCGAGGGTGAGGAGTGTTCCCATGCCAAAGGAAATGCAGCCTGCCAAGAAGAGTTTCGGCTTGCGGAACGAAATCACGAGCGTACCGAAAATCACGAGAATAATCACCAGCGCAAGCCTGAAGCTATCCTTCTTCACGGAGTCGATCACGTCGGAAAGAATGAACTGCGAGGAGAACGTGCGCAGGTCTTCGCCGTCAAAGTTCCAATGGCCGTAGCGTTCCTGGAATCGGTGCAACGCGTGGGCATCCCAGCTCGGGAAGTCACCGTAGATAAAGCCAATCTTACCGTAGCTTCCGTCTTTTTCGCGTAGCAAGTCCAAAGTCCAGCTCGGGACATCTTCGGCGGTAAAGGTTTTCTCTACAGAGGATAGCTTGCGCAGGTTCGCAATATTCACGGAATCTTCGCCCTCGGCACGATCAAACACGCGGGCCTCTACAAGGTCGCGGATTTCTTCGATGATTTCGAGGCGGGCTTCCTGGGAATCTTTTGGCGGAACGAAACTCTTGAGGGTGAGGAAACTTCCGAGGGTTGAATCGTGTTCCACGTGCAGGCGCACCATCAATGTATCGTAGAGTTTGTCGAGCTGTTCGGGCTTAGAACCCATCACGGCTGCCGGTGTCGACGTTACCGCCTTACCTGTAGCACGCGTCACCTTCGTAGAAATCTTGTTCTTCGAGGCCGATACGTTCGTCGAGACGCGACGCAGGTTACGGAGGTTGTGTTCGAAGTCCACATCTTGTGCAAACCAAATGGAAACTGCACCAAGCGCAAAGCTCGCAAAGGCTACATACTTGAAGAACTTGAGGATTTTCGCCTCGTCCCAGGACTTGGGCAACAGGGAATTTTCCGGAGCCTTCGGGATACCACCCATGCACTTGATAAAGACGGGGAGCACAAGCACAGAGGTAAGCATGCTGAAGAATACGCCTACGGAGGCCACCACGCCGAACTCATAGAACCCACGGAAGTGCGCTGCGAGAAGAGTCAAGAAAGCAGCAATCGTCGTGAAGCTTGCGAGCAAGAAGGGCTTGAGCATCTTCCTCTGGGCGTGTTCCAGCACTTCTTCAAGGGTGGCGTATTTGTGCAAAAGTTTCTGCGATGTTCCCAAGATGTGAATCGAGTAGTCGATACCGATGCCCAGAATGATGGAAGCGACAAACACCGTGAACGGGTTCAGCTTTCCGTAGAACAGGGCCGTAAACGCAAGCGTCGGGAGGCAGGCGTACAGCACCGAAGCTGTCACCAGAATCGGGCCCTTTACGCTCCTGAAGAAGAAAATCGTGAGGAAGATGATGAGCACGAGGCTGATGCCGAAGGAGAAGACAGAATCGTTGGCCACTTCGTCCACTTCCTTGAGGCCCTCGTAGGTGCCTTCCACCGTAAAGCGGGTGGGCACCGGGTACGTCTTGCTGCTGAAATAGGCAAGCAAGGAATCGGTGCGGGCCAAAATATGCGTCACGAATTCGTAGTCGGTAGAGGGCTTGATGAGCTTCGCGTTCACCACGCCATTGTAGAGTATCTTTCCGGTGCTATCCGGGCGCGGAGAACCGATCAGGCGGTTCTTGAGTTCAGAAGGAATCGTCGACTTGGAATCCCATTCCACTTCTTCATTTGAGGCGGCCTTCGCATCGATTGTATCGCCCTTGGATTTCTTGAAGAATGCGTCAAAGGCACTCACCGCTTCGTCAGGGAGACCCAA
Organism: Fibrobacter sp. UWB15; assembly: GCF_900177705.1. Lineage (NCBI taxonomy): Bacteria > Pseudomonadati > Fibrobacterota > Fibrobacteria > Fibrobacterales > Fibrobacteraceae > Fibrobacter > Fibrobacter sp. UWB15. The sequence goes on along the minus strand of NZ_FXBA01000007.1, from coordinate 129,521 downwards.
TTCCTGCGGCAGGTTCTCGTCAAACCACACGCGTTTCTTTTTCGCGGGAGCATTTTCTGCAGGCGCGGCGCTGTCAACCCCTGCGCTTGTCGAATCAGTCGAGGCGTCGCCCAGCAAGTCGACAACGAGCGGGCCGTTCTTGCGGCCAATTTCAAGCTGCAAATCCTCAAGGTTGTCGCGAATGTTTTCCAGGTGCTTCACCGGCAGGTAAAGCAGCGCATTGTCCTTGAAGAACTGGTTGTCGTTATCGACCTGTGTAGAAACGAAATCTCCCTGCCAGTTCTTGTGGATGTAATCGGCAATGGAATCCTGCAGGGCCACTACCAGGTTCACGTCCTCGCTCTGGATGGCAATCATGAACTTGTCGGTGGAACCGAAACGCTGGTACGATTCCTCGAGGGCCTTCACGCTCGGGGTGCCCTCGGGCAGCAAGTGCGAAAGGTCAGCATCTAGCTTAAGGCCCGGCTTAAACAAGATGGGAATGGCAAAAAGCACCGCAAGAATCAGGTAAAAGGCAAGAGCCTTGTACTGGTGCCTGCAAATTAAAGGGATATACCAATTCGAGAATCTTTCAGGTAACGACTTCTTTGTTGCCATAATACTTATTGCCATACCTTGCTAGTCCAGCGGAATCGTGGACTTTGCGTTTTCAAAATCTTCTACCGTATCGAGTTCGCAGGAGAAATAGTCCGAAGCATCCCACACGGTGTAAGTGTGGCCCTGCGGAATCAGGCGTTCAAAGGCGAGTTCGTAGAACGTATTTTCCAGGTGTTCCACATTCATCATCTTTTCGAGTTCGGCATAGAGGGCGGTAGAATAGGCCGCACCGATCTTCTCGATACCGAGGCTTTCGCCTGCGGCAGCCTTCGGGGAACACGTCTTGCTGATTTCAGAAATGTTTCCGTCGGCACCGAGCACCACCTTCATCTCTTCTTCGCCGAGTTCGTGGCGGATGAGCGTAAGCACGTTCGCCGCCTTGGACGCGAGCACGTTCTTTACAATCTGCGGGTCGTAAAGCAGGTCGCTATCGAGCAGCAGGAATTCCTTACCGGCAACCGCCTGGCCTGCAAGCCACAGCGAATAGATGTTGTTCGTGGAATCGTAAAGTGCATTGTGAATGAAGGTCACGCGAATGGAATCGCCGTAATGGCTTTTCACGAAATCTTCAATCATGTGGTTCAGATAACCCGTCACAATCACGAAATTGCGAACGCCAGACGCCACGATTGCATCCATGGAGCGTTCCAAGAGGGAACGGCCCTTCACGTCCAAAAGGCACTTGGGCGTGTTATCGGTGAGCGGGCGCAAACGCTTCGCCATTCCTGCAGCAAGAATTACGGCAATCATACGGCAGCACAACGCTTGATGGTGTCAACCACAACCTGAATCTGTTCCTTACGGCCAAGCGTAATGCGCAGGCAGTCTTCCAGGCCCTTGTCGCTCATGAACTTGATCTTGTAATCCTGCTCAGCCATCGCCTTCTGCAAGGCTTCCTTGATGCGGGTCGGGTACTTGATCAAGATGAAGTTGGCCACACTCTTGTAAACCTTGAATCCCGGCAGGTTGCCAAGTTCCTTCTTGAACAGCTGGCGGTCCCATTCCATTTCGTCGGCGACCTTGCGGTAGTGATCTTCGCTTTCGATGGCGGCCATGGCTACCGCTTCGCTAAAGCGGTTGTAGCCCAGGTACTTGTTGGCGTAGCTCAGGAACGATTCGTGCCCCTTGCCCATGAAGCCAAAGCCCATGCGCAGTCCCGGAAGCCCGAAGAACTTGGAAAGCGTGCGGGAAATAATCAGGTTCGAATACTTGTTCACGAGCGGAGCGATGTAGGCCGTATCGGTCGTGATAAAGGAAGCGTAAGCCTCGTCAATCAGCACCATCGTATCGTTCGGGATATTTTCCATGATGCGGCCGATTTCTTCGGGCGTAAGGCAGTTGCCTGTCGGGTTGTTCGGCGAGGCGAGCAAGAGCATGCGCGGGTGAATCTTGTTGGTGAGCGCAATGACCTCGTCCACGTCGTAAGCGAAGGTATCTTCCTTTTCGTGCAGCGGGTACATCTCGAAGGAACCGCCACATTCGCCGGCAATGCGGTTGTAATACCACCAAGAAAATTCCGGAATCATGATGGTCTTGTTGTCGCCCTTCATGAGGTAGTAATGGACAGCGTTCTTCAAAATGTCTTCGCCACCGTAACCCAGCAGCACCTGTTCTTCGGGAACATTGTAGATTTCGCTGAGCTTTACCGAGAAGATACTCTTTTTGCCCTCGTCATAGATGCGGGTGTAGAAGCAGAGCAGTTCAGGGTCAAAGTTCTTGACGGCATCAAGCACCTTCTGCGAAGGCTTGAAGTTGAATTCATTTCTGTCCAAGTAGTTCATAATTTACCTTTTAACGGGGTTGCGCCCCGATTTCAAAATTCTTTTTAAATATACGTTTTTCCTTATTTCCACCACACATCAAGGCCATGATTATAGCGCTTTTCTTCGGGCGGAAGCTGCATGTAGTCGCGGTAGAAGAGCGACAGGTAGTAATCGTAATTCTTGTAGCCGCTAAATTTGCGGGTTTCGAACGGATAGTCAACCGTTTCCGCAATCTTTTCCATATCTAGAATGCGGTCGGTTTTAGTGTCGAAGAAAAGCGTTGCCACATGGCCCGAATGGTTTGTCGGATAACGGCGAATCACGCGCTCCACATAGCGACAGAAGCGCTTTTTGCCCACAATGCAGGCAACCGCATAGAAGAAACGCTTGTACAAAAGCGTCCAGGCGTCGTAACCCTTCGACTTAAAATCCGTTGTAATGGCAAGCGTAATCACGCGCAAAAAGCTGCAATACAGCACGAACGCCTTTTCCCAGAAATGTGATTTCGGAAGACCGTCGAGCGGGAAAATATCGACCCAGATTCCCATCTCGCCCTTGTGGCGTTCCATCTTGACCGTAGTGCGATTGTCGTAGGCCTTTGCAAACGGATAGAAGTAGCCGTCGCAGGTATCGTCCACGAGCGTAAGCCATTCCTTGTGGCCCGCCGCATCCTTGTCTTTCAAGATGGCGATGAGTTTTTCGTAATCCTCGCGCAACATGCAAATGTCGATATCGTCATCCCAGGGAATATAGCCCTTATGGCGCACAGCTCCAAGAAGTGTACCATAGGCAAGGCTATACTTCAGGTTGTTTTCCTTGCAAATGCGGTCAATCTCGTCCAAAACAGACATCTGGATTTCGCGACATTCTTGTTGTTCAATCTTTTTCATTTCAAACTTCCCGATGAAATTGCATTACGATCCTTGTCCATCTTTTTCTTGACCACAAGGCCATAAGCGCCAAGAGCCAAAAGAATCAACACGTAAACACCCGCCTTTTGGGGCATAGACAAGACAATCACCTGCGTATTGATGGCGATATAGAAACCGACCAAGAAAAGAATCCAAAGTGCCTGAGACAAGAGTCGCAAGGAATAAGGTTGCAAACCCATCTTGAAAAGATAAACATTATTGCAAATAATCGCCACCAAGTTGTAGCAGAGCATCGAAAGGGCTGCTCCCACAAGGCCGTAAGTCGGAATCAGCAAATAGCCCGACAGGAGTGCCACGCCAAGCGAAATGATATCCATAATCAAGGAATACAGACTCTTGCCCATGCCATTCAACACCACGAGGGACATACCGCCAAAACCGGCCACCAGGTGAACCAGCAACAGGATTCCCAAGGTTTCGGGCTGCACGATAAAGTCTTTGCCCGCAATACCCAGAATCAAGTCCGGGAACAGCACAATAAAGAAACCGATCAAGAGCTGAATAAAGGTGACCATGAAAACGCAGTAGCTGTAGACCGGCTTGAGGTCGGTCTTGAGGCGTTCCTTGTTCATGCCCGCCACCACCGGTGTAAGAATCGGCGTGAACCCGACGCGAATGGTCTGGAGCGCATTGGAAATGGTGACCATGATGCCGTAAGCGCCCGCCTTTTCGGGTCCCAAGAACAGCATGACCATCCAGAGGCTCGAACGGATCAGGAACGACGATACGAATTCATCGACCCCCAGCGGGAGCGAGTAGCGCAATAGCACCCAAGATACAGTCTTGTGGGGGCGCAATGGCATTTCGGGAAACTGCCTGCGGACCAGCGCAAAATGCACGACAAAGCCCACCACCTGGCCCACCAAGAGACCCAGCGGAAGAGCGTGGGGGATTCCCACAAAATGAAGTGCTATCGAAGTCGCGGGCGCTAGAGTCACCGTCAAAAACGAATTCACGAACACGGCGTTTTGCGGGCGGCGATTTCCTTCGGAGGCGGTGCTAAAGACGTAAGTGCCCACATAGAACAAAAGCGACAGCGCATACCACGGAAGTTCCTTGGAAATGTAAGGCGTAAAGGACCCTACGAAAATCACCGCGGTACAAAGGATCGCAATGGCCGCCGAAATCCAGAAGGATTCCATAATGCCGTCGTAACGGGGGCGATTTTGCAAGTTGTTCTGCGGCAAATACCAGTACAGGCCCTTATCGAGTCCGAGCGTTGCCGAGTGCGCAATGGTCAAAAGAAGCGTCTGTGCCGAAACAAAGATTCCAAATTCGGCGGCACCAAAAATACGTGCCATCACAAACGTCAGAAGCGGGCCGCAAACCTTGAGGATTGTTCCCACAATGTTTACGATCATCGCCTTTTTCAAGAACTTACTGTCTGTTTCCAGATTTCCCATAATCGCTTGCAATATAGAAAAATACACCCCGCACCAAAATTACATTGGGGCAGGGAGCTTTAAGTAATCGACGATTAGTCGATTTGCAAGGATGAATTACACTCTAGCGCATCATGATATCGTTGCGAAGCACAGAGCGAACGGCTCTAGCAGCGCCTACCGCTTTCTTTTTCCAGGCGAGGTCTGCGGCATCGGTCGTGACCACATAAGGGCTTTCTCCGCCAACACCTGCGCGGTAAACATCTTCGTTTTCGAGACCACCTGTAAGCACATGGTCACGGAAGCCCAAGTAGTAGGCGTTTTGCGAGAAGAATACCGAAGGCTGATTTGCCGGACGTTCCTGCGCGAGCAAGTCGTAACCCCAGAAATGGTTCGGTTCACGCACCTGCGCAAGGTCGAAAATCGTCGGGCCCAAATCAAGCTGCGAGGCCACATCTTCGCGAACGGTAAGTCCGCTAAACAAATTCGTGTCGGCCGAGAAAATGCCAATAAAAATCTGCGATGCCGAAAGGCCAAGCGGCTGGGGAACCAAATAATCAATAGAATCTACAGGAGTATCGTGGTCACCCAAAATAAAGACAACGGTATTCTTGAAATCGGAGCGTTTGGAAAGCGATTCGAAGAATCGACCGAGTTGCTTATCGGTATAGCGAATGGCATTGCGGTAGCGAACCATGGCGTCTTCGGGCTTTTCGGCAAAATCATCGGGATAGCCGTAGAACGGAATGTGCGAAGAAATGGTATTGAACGAAAGCTGCCAAGGCTTGTCCGTGGGCATTTTCTGGAGCAAATCAATTGCCAAATCAGCACCTAGACTATCGGCCGTTCCCTCTACCTTTTCTTCACCAATCAAGTGCCAATCTTTTTCGAAGAACTTTTCGATAAAGGGCAGCGTATGGTCAAAAATCGGGTTCGAAACCGTCGCATACGCACGCTGATAGTTTGTCAAAAATTCAGGCCAACCCTTGAACTTGTTTGCAGCATAAAAACTCGGCACATCGCGGTTCGGGTGCGAAGGAAATCCCATATAGGTCGCCATTGTACCGCGTACCGTGGGGTAACCGCCGCTAAAGGCATGCTTGAACCAGAGGCCGCCACCCAGCGAATTTCCGGCGGAATCTTTTTCATAATAGCCGCCGTTTGCAAGTTTCCAGATATTCGGCGCCACAGTCGTATCGCCTTCAAGCATCTTGTTAAAGATACGGCCCTTGAACGATTCGCCCATGATGAACACGATGTTGTAAGGCTTTTTCGCCCTGTATTCGTGCGTCGGAGCGCTCCGGTACATCGGAAGTTCAAGGGAATTCTCGCGGCCAGCCGCAAAATCCTTCGGCAAGAAGGCGTCCAAATCACTCACCAACTCTTCGGTAATTTTGGCGTTGTCGTGAATGAATTCGAAAGTTTCAACCGCCGCAATATGCAAAATCGGCGCCGTCAGCGTGTGCTTGCCTAAGGTAAAGCGCATGTCGACTTTCGTGTGCGTCACGGGAATTTCGATCCAGCCGCGAGTGCCCGTAAGGAACAGCACGAGCGGCGTAAGCGAGAGAGCCATGCCAATGGCGAACATCGCTCCCGGAATTTTACGGGAGGCGTTCTTCCAGGCGCCGCCCGCATTATTCAACACGAGCGTGCGGCGCTGTTTACGGAGCCGGAGCGAGTAGACGGTTACAAAAGCGATTGCGCCCGCAAGGCAGAGGACTACCATTGTTACCCAAAGCACCGTCCCGAGCATGTCGCCACCGAGAGTCGAAACCGTCGTGGCATCGGTGATATTTGAAATATGGAAATACGTGCGCAAGAACGAATAAGAAAGACGCTGGTGCGAAAACCGGAAAACGTCGTAGTCCGCGACTGCGGCAAAAAAGTAGAGCCCGTAAAAAATCGCAAGACCGCGGGGGGAGCGCGCAAAGCCAAAAAGGCCCGCCATTGCAAGCACCGCACCGAACGCCATGAAAATCTGCCAGAGGGTTTTACCCTCGAACATTTCGGACATCGAAAGTCCCAAGGGATCGGGCAAGCTATAGAAGAAAATCAATAGCACGCTCTGCACCACCAGGGCCACAAGCGCCATCGCAAGGTAAGGATTTTTCAAAAAGCGCACGATTAAACCTTCAAGATAAAATTCACCGCTTCTTCGAGGTCAGCAATCTGGCGGGTATGCACTTCAAGATAGCGCTTGGGCGCGCGGGCCGCATACTCGTCGAAAATCTTGGAATCGAGCAATTGCACCAGGCGGTTCTTGATTTCGCTTACGGAATACGGGTCAAAGTACAGCACAGCATCGCCACAGATTTCGGGAATTGAAGTCGTACCGCTTGCGGCCACAGGTACGCCGTAACGCATGGACTGCACCGGCGGGTAGCCAAAGCCCTCGTTCAAGCTCGGGAATACAAAGGCATAGGCGTTCTGGTGCAAGAATTCCAGTTCCCTGTTTTCGACATAGCCGAGCAGCACAAAGCGGTCTTTGTGCTTGAGGTGACGCAAGTAAGCTTTGGGGTTTGCGGCCCCGGTAATCACCATCTTAAAATCAAACGGTTTGCCTTGCGACTGATACATACCGACCAGTTCATCAAAAGCCTTGGCCGCACGCAGGTTATTCTTTTCCCAGCGGGCACCGCTCGTGAGCAAGAAATACTTTTTTGCAGCCACTCCCGGCGGCAGGAATCCCTCGGGTTCGTACGCCGTCATGGGGCTGTAAAATACCGGAATTTCCAAATCCAGAAGTTCCGGGAAGAACGACTTAATCGAGGCGCGGCTGTGTTCGCTCACTGTAATGGTACGGGCTTTGCCCTCGGCCATGCGGGCCGCGAGCGCTTGGTACTTGGGCTTGTAGAAGTACTTTTTCCAACTTTCGCGGTAACGCACCAGCGCCTCGAACTTCTGTCCGAGTTTCTTGGCGAAACCGACGCCCGCCCAGCTGTACTGCATTTCAAGTGCACGCACACCGTGCCAGGTAAACACGAAATCCTTCACATTAATGTCCCACTTTTTTTCAAGGGAATAAAGCGGGGTGTAAAAGGAGTCAATCTGATTTTCGTCGATAATCTGCTGCGGCGTTTTTTCGTTGATGTCGAACAGCGGAATGTTCTGTGTTTTGCAGGCATCGAGAATCATCGGATCCAGATACTTGCGGCTATCGTAGGCGCAGCTGAACTGCACGCCGCGCTTGACCAGCGCCCAGAAAATCACTTCGCCGTAAGAGCCACCGCCGTGGAACTTGGCGCTATGAATCGGCTGTACCGCGACCAAATTGAAAAGCAGGTTCACTTGCGGCCCCCGCGATTATCCTTCCCGAGAAGCGTTCCCAAAATTCTCAGCGGGAACACGAGGAACGGCATCTTCTTATAAATCCAGGCGAGCGACTTGGCGAAGGCGTAGCTGCGAATAATGTAGGCGCCCGCAGCCCCCACCTTACGGGTCTGGAATTCAAATTCTTCCTTGGCGTGAGCAATCACGTCGTCGTAGTACTCGTTAATCGTAATGCTCTTGTCGGCGTTGACCTTCACCGGAATGTTCTTCAGGTTCGTGTAGAAGTCCTTGCGTAAAATCTTGGGCAAGAACAGATCCATGCTGGCAGGCACCTTGTGGCCTCGGGTATCGATGATTCGCGAACCGAAGAAGTGCAGCACCTTTGCCGTGGGCAAGAAGCGGTTGCCGTAAGCCAGCTGGCAGTTCCAACCGCCGGGCATTTTTTGCGTAATGTAGTTGAACTTGAAGTTTGTCTCGGCGAGGCTTGCCATGTCGTAGGGGAAATTCTTGGACACGCAATAGAGCCAGAGTTCGTGCCAAGTCTCAAAAAATTTGCGGGCTTCGGGAGTGTCTGCTGCAAACATCACGCCCCCGTTAAAGATTTCGTCGTTCAGAATCGGCGAAAAGCCCATCATCTTCGCGTTGTTCAAAACCTTTTTGCGGTTGATGGCCTTCGAGAGGTTCGTGTGGAAGTCGAGTACCGCGTAAATGCCGCCCTTCCATTCTTCGGGAATCGAGAGGTCGCCCACGATAGCGATGTCGGAATCCATGTACAGAAAATCGCCGTCGACCACATTGCGCATGACCGTCTTGAGGTAGCGGGAACGCAGCATGGGCGTAAACTTTTCGTCGAGAGTTAGTACCTTGAGTTCATCCACCGCGTCTTTAAGGACCGCACGCGGGCCAGTGAGAGTCGCCGCCGTCTTGTCGTCGGTCAAGAGCGTCACAAAGGCGCCCGGGTTATGGACGCGGAGCGACGCAATCGCCACCAGCGTCTGTTCGCAGAAAAAATCCTTCGGGGAACTCGTCAGAACAAAAAGGTACTTTGTCATGGGTCAAATATACCTTTATTATAAGAAAAACTCCGATTCCCGAGCCGGAAATCGGATAAATTGCAAAAACAAGAGGTTAATTAGCCTGCCTGGGCGGCTTCGAGCTTGCTGATTTCGCCGGCCTGCTTGTCGCAGACATTCTTCAGGTTGTTGATTTCGGCGTCTTTCTTTGCAAGCTGGTCCTTAAGATCTTCGCACTGGGCGGCGTAAGTCTGCTTGGCTTCGGTCTGGGTCTTGAGATCGTTCAGCAAGCTGTCGGCAGAGTTGCGCAGGCTCTGGACGGTGTCTTCGGCATCCTTGAGCGCGGCATCGTTGTCGCAAGAATCATCTTCGTCGTCGCACATGGCCTTGAGTTTTTTAGAGGCAGCAATAGCAGCAACAGCGCCCAAGGCAAGACCGGCAAAAAAACTTGATGCTTTCATTTTTAAGCTCCTTGAAAAATCTTTTCCTATAATATCCATTCTGAAAATAGAAAAATCAAGTAAAAAAAGACCCAAAGAGGTCTTTTTTTCGGATTTTTTTGAGATTATAGCGAATATTTGGCACAGATTCGCATAATTTAAGAGTTATTCATCAATTCAGAGCACTATATATGAATTTCATAAAACAGATTATATGTTTTTCATAAATAAAACTATTGATTTTTCATAGCAAATCATTTATATTTAAATAAAAAGGGCATAATTATGATTGAAAGGGCTATTTCCGAGACTATTCTGGATAAAACAGCGAAATTTTCCGTGGTAACGCTGACGGGACCCAGGCAAAGTGGCAAATCCACATTGCTAAAATCGTGCTTTGCTGACTACAAGTACATTTCACTAGAAGACCCCGACGTTCGTCAACTCGCTGAAAACGATCCCCGCGGATTCCTAAAGGACTGCGGAACAAAATCTATTATAGACGAGGCGCAACGCGTTCCAGACTTATTTTCCTATCTACAGACAATCGTGGATTCTCGTGACGAATGCGGACAGTTTATTTTGTCCGGTTCGCACAATTTCTTGCTGATGGAAAGCATCTCGCAAAGCCTTGCCGGACGCACGAGTATCCTCAAACTGTTTCCATTCTCCACAGCAGAATTGCAAGTTGCAGACAAACTTCCAAACGACCTTGACGAGATTCTGCTCAAAGGTTGTTATCCACGACTTTACGACAAGAAAATTACTGCAAAGGAATATTTTACATCTTACCTACAGACGTATGTCGAACGAGATGTCCGCTTATTGCGAAACATAACCAACATGGCGGCATTCAAAAGATTTCTCAAACTATGCGCGGCAAACGTCGGATCCATTTTGAACGTAGCCTCGCTTGCCAAAGATGCGGGAATATCCGTCATAACGGCAAACTCATGGATTTCGATTCTTGAAGCGAGTTTTATACTTCTTCGCCTACCTCCATACTATAAGAATTTTTCGAAAAGAGTCATCAAATCGCCTAAAATTTATTTCTGCGACACGGGGCTACTTTGCAATTTATTGAACATTTTCAACCAGGAACAATTGCAAAAAAGTGGATTGCGCGGAGCAATCTTCGAAAATTTCGTGGTTACTGAATACATGAAAAAAGCACTGTTTAAAGGCGAAGAACCGCAGCTCTATTTTTGGCGCGACACGAACCAGAATGAAGTCGACTTGCTTTGCGAAACCGATGGTGAACTGAGCGCCATCGAAATCAAATCTGGCGAAACAAAGAACCAGAAATTCTACGACGGATTGAAAAAATTCGCCGAAGTCGCAAACATTCCGCTATCGAACACAAGAGTTGTCTATGGCGGAGACGATTCTTACCGCGGGGAAAATCAGAAATTCATCAGTTGGAAAGAAATATAAAAGCCCCGATAACCAAGGTTATGGGGCAACGAGGCTTACTTGAGCGTCACGCTACGGCTTATTCCGTTCACTCGGACAATGTAGCTGCCGGGTGTTTGCATAGTAATTGCAGTCATTCCCGTTGCCGAGAGCGGCTTCGCAACAACCAAGTGACCGAGCGCATCGAAGATGCGGACATTCCCGCCCTGAGTATTGGAGAGCGTAATCGTCATGCCATTCACCGCAAGGTTGAATGTTTTTTGCGGGGGTGCCATCACGAAATTCGACTTCTCCGACGAACTGCTATTTGCCTTTGACGACGAAGATTTTGCCGAGGACGAAGACTTCGCCGATGAAGATGACTTCGCTTCGCTTGAAGAAGATTCCTGCTTTGCAGAAGAACTACTCGGCACAACGCTAGACGAACTCTGTTCTTCAGAAGAACTCGAAGGCGGAGCCACAGAACTGCTACTGGATTCTTCGCTACTGCTCAGAATGACGTCAGAAGAGGAACTGCTAGCCGGAATTTGCGACGAGCTGGATTCAACAGACGATGACGAAACAGACGAAGACGATTCCGCGCTTGAACTACTCGACTGCAAGCTGCTAGAAAAACCATACTTGGAGTAGAACTCTTCGCAGGTTCCCTCACTTACAAGAATCGGATAATTGCCCTCGCAGTATTGCCAGATTCCGCTATCGTCATCAAGACCGGCATTCGTGTTGAGAGTTTCAACAAAAGCCGGCGACTGCATGACCGCAGTAGTTTTGCCGAGGACATTAAACGACTTTGATGAATCAACCGCAACAGCCTTAATTGTTTTTGTATAATTTTCAGCCATAACATCTTTATCAAAATACACATTACTCATGTTTGTCTTTGCCGAGGCCATATTTACAATTCCTGAAAGTACCATATCATCCGATATATCGGTATCAGCCTTTAGAACAACGTACGAATTACTAATAGATGCCCCGCGATCAGCCGGTGTGTAATCTGAGCCAGAGACTTTCAAACCTCGCGTATCGCGAGTCAAACCAGCCCAATAAAGCTTTTTTGTTGTTTCATTAGAATTTGCACTTTTTTGTCCAATATGAAGCAATCCATGACAATCCTCAACATCCGTATTAAATGCCGTTCCCATAAGTCCACCCACATATACGTAGTTCATCCCGACAGAATTTTTTAATAATGAACTTAGCCAAAAACTATTTATATGCATTTCGGAATATGATTGGTAAATTTTAGCAGAACTATATGTTATATTGGCTCCGACTAGCCCTCCAATAACGAAATCATGATGATAGTCATCAGAAACGTTTAGTATATCTATTGTTAATGTAGCACGACATTTCTGAATCAAGCCGGAATTTACTCCTGAAATTCCCCCCGAAAAAACATTTCCATCCAAATTATAGTCCGAATTAGAAACACCAACCCATGATCTTATATAAAGATTGCCTATTGTATTCTCAATGACTCCTCTGCTTTCATTTTTTGCAGCAACGCCTCCAATATACCTTATGCCATTCAAATAGCTGTCAAGTCTCAACCAACTAACTTTAGGCAAGAGGACTTTCCCCGAAGAATTTCTTATAGAACCTGAATTATAGACAACTATTCCCCCAAGAGCCCCATCTTTTCGGTAATAATACACACCATCTTCAAGGGTATTCGATTCTCTTAGGTTTATAACGCTTTCAGAAGAATCAATCAAGCCGTCATTATATATAGAAATCCCGCCAACAATTGAATCTGATCGAACAGTATTGCCAGATATTCCTGCACGAACAAATATCCCAACATTATTGCAAGATATTATTTTCCCATCTTTTGCGTTCTCATACGCAATACCCGACGCCACTCCTCGGCGACCATTGATGCTTCCTGAAATATCGGCAAAATTAGAACATTTTCTTATCGTTCCCGAATTAAGATAGGCAAACCCGTAGGCAGTTTGCCCATAAAGTTCTACATTTTCAATTAAGCCTTTATTTGTATCAACAACACTTTTATATTTTGTATTCTTCAAAACCAAATTCTTAATGACCGCATTTGCCGTATTCTCATCAACAAAGAAGGTTCCCTTCGCGCCATAAATAGATTTTCCATTGCCATCGATTATTCCATCGAACGGATTTGTTCTATTTCCTATTGGAGCCACATTATTAGAACTAAGTTTCGTAGTGTCATCCATATAGTAGATGTTATTCTCCAATATGGCGTTAATAGATGTTTTGCCATTATTCGTTACCTGATACGCAAACCACGCCAGTTCACTCGGGCTTGTAATAACATAATATTCAACACCATCTATTTCCTTTGATGACGGCTTTGAAGTAGAGCCATCCCAATCTTCGGCAAAAGCCGTGCTGAATAGCCCTGCCAGCAGGCAGAGGATGATTGTCTTGAAAGCCGAGAAGCGGCATAGACAGGTGATTACACATGTAGTAGTCATTTTACTTACCCTCCATACATTTGTTTTTCATTTTTTCGGCAGCCTTGTCCAAAATACTGTCGGCGCTTTCTGTCAAATGACCGATGAACGTTGAACATGTCACGTGCAATTCGGTATCCTTGCAGGTTCCTATATGGCGATACAAAGTTCCGCCGCCTTTTTCACAAGTATTTGCAAAATCAGAAATTTCTTTTTCGCAGCGGGATTCGGAAACAGTATTATATTCCATTTTCAGATGGGACGTAACGCCGCTGTCATCTGCAGTCAAGAAGAACGTCCATAAAATAGATACTTCATTATATTCCGCATTCAGCACTCCGTATTCCGAGCGATAGATATTGATGATGCAATTGGATAACGGATTATCCCATTCATAATAGAAATATTTTTCATGTTCGCCGCTGAACCTAATTTCGAACCAGAACCTGGTAGTATCCCTTTCATAATCGTCAATATCTGCCGGTATGCCATCAACAAAGTTCTTGACAGAATCAACTTGATGTTCTAGAATCAACTTTTCATCCGCAGAAATTTCTGCCACAGAATTATCATCTACGGTTGCACCCGCCGTAGATTTTTCGGAACATGCGGCAAGTCCCAACAAGGCGCCGCACAAAGCAAGCCAAAGCGCAACATTTCCAAGCATCTTACTTTTCATCGTCTGCACCTTCTATTTTCTGAGTCAACGGGAACAGTTGCAAATTCAGGCGCAACACTCGATCCACCTTGTCGTCATTCGCAATGATTTCTAGAACCTGGTTACGGCACTGTTTCAAGGTTTCGACAATTTTTTCAAAGGCACCATCCGAAACACCCATGGTAACCCCCGCAACATAACGTTCATCCGCAGCAAAGCGGTCAAGTGCATCTACCGCAAAGGTGGCCATTTGCCTGTTCATGGAACGCACGGCCAAAGACATCGACTGCGTGTCGCCACCCAGCAACTTATCTGTCTGCGAATAATTGCCGTCATCCGTCTTTTTAAGAATTCCCGCACGGACCTGGAACTCGATAGATTCCTTCACTTCTTTCGCAGAAACTTCATGAACGCACTTGCCTGCGATTTCTTTTGGCATAGCCCCCGGCATGGCAGGCGCCAATTCACGCACTACCGGGTGCACCCAAGAGTCGTAATACTTGTATGCATCGACACCGATGAGGTTTACCTTGCTCGCCTTCGCAATGGACTGCATTTCGGCATAAGCGAAACGTTTCTTGTCATCGGTCTTCGCCTGCGCAAACATCACCAAACTGAAGAAGTACTCTCGCTCGATACCGATAAAATTAAACGCATCAGCCACCTTGACGGTCGCTTTCTTTCCGAGATTTGCCTTACCCTCGCAAACCTGTTTCATGAACACTGGCGAAGCAAACCCCGCCATTTTCGAATAATCACGCCACGAAAATGCCGAAGTACGCTTTTTCCAGTCGTAAAAGTCTTGTAGATAACGACGAAAATCTTGATATTGCAAAATAGGAGCCATTAGTGTAAATCTATACAACCTCAGCCAATGCGTCAATATTTTTGATACAAAAAGTGATTTTTTGCACATTTAAGCAAGGTTTTTAGGGTTGTTTTTCAAATTTCATAAATTTGAATACGTTTTGAATACACCTAAAGGAGCTTATTCGTGACCACCCCTGACTTTAAGAAAGCAAAAGACCCTCCGGATTGCTCCAGAGGGTCTTTGCAGCGGGAAGAGCGAGATTCGAACTCGCGATAGGATTAAGTCCTATACGTCCTTAGCAGGGACGCGCCTTCGGCCAGCTCGGCCATCTTCCCATCTTGGGGACACAAATTTTAGATAAAATTCGGTAATTTTTCAAGGGTAAAGACGCAAAAATGGCAAATTTAGCCCCAAAATGGCATTTTTTTTTACATTACATGGAGCAAAAAACCAAATTTTCTAAATTTTATACATGCGTCTCTTCTCCAAATTGTTCAAAATCGTGGCCGCTTTTGCATTAGTCGGCCTCATTTGTTGCATTCCCGCCTATATCGTGGTCTTCAAGATACTCCCGACCCAGGATCCAGACAACCAGTTCAACCGTTCCACCATTCTGCAGGTGCTTTCGGGCGAAACCCGCGTCTATTATAATGACGGTGAAGAACTTTTGGGCGCCTTCTTTGACGCAAACCACCGCGTGTACGTGCCTTACGGCGACATTCCGGCCAATATCGTGAACGCCCTGATTGCCGCCGAAGACGCCGGCTACTGGACGCACTCCGGATTCAGCATTTACGGCTTTACCCGCGCCATGATTTCGAACATCAAGAGCGGCCACATGCGTCAAGGCGGTTCAACCCTTACCCAGCAGGCCGTAAAAAACATTTTCGGTCGCGAAGAACGAAGTATCAAGGAAAAGGGCAAGGAGCTCATTAACGCGCTCCGCATGGAAAAGCACTTTAGCAAAGAAGACATTCTGGAATTCTACCTGAACCAGTTCCACGTTTCGGGCACCGGTAAAGGGGTCGCTATTGCAGCCCAGTACTTCTTTAACAAGGAACTCAAGGACCTGACGCTTGCCGAATGCGCCTTTATTGCAGGTTCAGTAAAGGGCCCGTTCAACTACGACCCGTTTATTCAGCGTAGCGCCGAACGCCGCGAAAAGGCCCTGGCCCGCGGTAAGGAACGTTTGGAATATGTGCTCCGCCGCATGGTCGAAGAGAACTACATTTCTGAAGAAGAAATGAGCGAAGCGCTGGCCAAACCGCTGGAATTCAACCACGGCAACTTCCGCTTTAGCGTGAGCACCATGCTCGAACGTATTGAAGAAAAACTGGACGGCGAATTCTTCCAGAAAAAGTTTGAAGCCGAAGGAATCGAGGACTGGCGCAAGGCACAGCTTTCGATTACGACGACCGTAGATGCCCGCAGCCAGGACGCCGCAAAGACCGCTTTACAGGCAAACATCAGTGGACTCCAGATGCAGCTCGGCGGCTTCGTGCTCCCGAAGGCACAGTTTGCAAACCGCGCCCAGACGGCACGCAAGGGTGACTACCTGTACGGCACCGTCGACAGCATCATGGTCGATGACCAGGGAGGCCTGAAGGCATTGACTCTCAGCTTCGGCCAGCTCAAGGGCTTGGTTTCGGAAGCAGCCGTGAAGGACTTCGCGAAAAAGGCCGGCGGCGACGTGAACAAGATTTTGGCCCCGCAACTCAAGAAGGGAGCAATCCTCTTGGTGAGCATCATGGACGATAAGCTTGTAGACGGCTTTGCCCCTTGCCAGATTGAAACGGAACCCGTGCTGCAAGGCGCCCTGTTCGCTATCCAGAACGGCAACGTAATCGCAAGCCAGGGCGGTTTCCACAACACCGGATTCGACCGTAGCTTTAAGGCTGTGCGCCAGCTGGGTTCTAGCTGGAAGCCGATCCTTTATGCACTCGCCCTCAAGTACCACTGGAATTACCTGGACATGCTTGAAAACGACTTCAACGTTTTCCAGTTCACCAATCAGTTCTATTTTCCGCGTCCGGACCACAAGAACAAGGGTGACGTCGTAAGCATTGCCTGGTCTGCCACGCGTTCTGAAAACATTGCAAGTATTTGGCTTCTGGAGCACTTGCTCGACAAGCTTTCGCTCGAAGAATTCAACGACATTGCAGCCGTGAACGACATGGCACGCCACGAAGACGAAGACACCAAGAAGTTCTTTGAACGTCTGCGTGACAAGTACGGCCTGATTTTGAAAGAAGACACCAAGCGCGAAATCGAATTCACCAAAGCCCGCGACGCCCTTGCCGAACGCTACAGGCTCGAAGGTAAAGACGCCAAGGCGCTCGACGTGCTGAACCTGCGCTACGGAACCTTTAACGATGTCGCCGTGAAGCAGTCCAAGAAAGATGCGAAGACTCTCGGGTTCATCAAGCACAACTACAAGCGCTATTCCGAAATCTTGCGCGAACGCCAGGCACAAGAACTGGACCCGTCGATTGTGCTCCCGCCACTGGATTCCGTGGTATTGCTCAACCACTTTACACTCGCCGATATGAAGCGCCTTTCGACCATGATCGAACCGGTGGACAGCGAAGTGGATTACCTGGATGCCGAACACCTGCGATACTGGCCCGATTACAGGCGTTCGCTCGCCTTTGCCGAGTACGCACGTTTTGCCAAGGAAATCGGCATCAAGCAGAAGTTGCAGAAAGTGTTCAGTATGCCGCTCGGCGTGAACGACATTACGCTCGCCGAAATTTCGACGGCTTACCAGACGCTTTTAACCGGCAAGGTGTTCAAGTGCCTAGACGGCGACTGGACCGATCCGTGCTTCATCAAGGAAATCAAGAACCGCGACGGCAAGGTGATTTTCAAGAACAAGACCGAAAGCAAGGTAGTGCTTGGCGACACGATTACCTCGCAGATGGCAGTGATGTTGCATTCCGTGTTCGTAAACGGTACGGCACGCAGCCAGTACACGCACATTACGGTGACCTCGCCGGATAACGCCATTACGCTGCGCTACCCCGCCCTCGGTAAGACCGGTACCACCAACGATTACCGCAACGTGGCATTCCTCGGCGCGCTCCCGACTTACGTGAACGAGAAGAACGGCATTTCTACTGATTCCGTGATTGCTATCGGTAGCTATGTGGGCTTTGACGACAACAAGCCGCTGAAATCAGGCCGCACGCGTATTGCTGGCGCAAGCGGCGGCCTTCCGCAGTGGGCAGATTTTGCCAAGAAAGAAATCAATATTTTGGGACTGCCTGAAAAGATTGACTTCCTCGACATTTCGATGCTTGCCGCGGGCGAAGTTCCGCTGGTACTCCCGAACGAACGCGGTCAGCTGACGGTTGACCCGATGACCGGAAGCATTATCGCAGGCGGTAGCGCCGAACAAGGCCGCCCGCTCCCGTGGATTGAGGTTCCGGGATTCACGCCGCCGCAGGTACACGCCGCAGCTGCAGAAACCGCCGCCGAAAACGGAATCATGGTCAGTTTGCCCATGCCGGCCGCAGCACCCGCCGCCACCGCAGATTCTGCCAATGCAGCCGGCGCCGCCCCGAGTGCTCCTGCCGAAGGCTCTACCTCGGAAGGCGCCGCAGTGGCCGTGCCCGCACAACCGGCCCAGCCGAAGGCTGCCGCCATGCCCAAGGACGATGACTGGGATTTGCCTGAAGGCTTTGATAGCAAGAGCGCATTCGTTCCCATTGAAGCTGAATAACGCTTAGAGGCTAGGGCAAATCATGGCTCGCGCACGCAAGACAATTACACCTGACCCGTATGCAAAACCGATAGCGAAACCGCTACCGCCCGAGCAGAGTTTACCGGGGAAGTTGAAGCAGTTCCAGTCGCCGACCCGCGCGAACTTCGAGCTTGTGAGCCCTTACGGAGCGGCGGGCGACCAGCCGAAGGCCATCGAAGAACTAACGGCCGGATTCAAGAACGGCGAACAGTTCCAGACGCTCCTTGGCGTGACAGGTTCCGGCAAAACTTTCACGATGGCAAACGTCATCAAGAACGTGGGCAAGCCGACGCTGATCCTCACGCACAACAAGACGCTTGCGGCGCAACTTTACCAGGAATTCAAGGCGTTTTTCCCGCACAATGCAGTGGAATACTTCGTGAGCTACTACGATTACTTCCAGCCCGAAGCCTACATCCCGCACACGGACACGTTCATCGAGAAGGATGCCAGCATCAACGACGAGATCGACAAATTGCGCCTGCGCGCGACCGCGAACTTGCTCACCCGCCGCGACGTGATTATCGTTGCATCCGTAAGCTGCATCTACGGTTTGGGCAGCCCGAGCGAATATTTTGATTTGATGGTGCGCATCAAGAAGGGTGACGTTTACGACCGCGACAAGATTCTGCACGATTTGGTGCGAATTCAGTACACGAGAAACGATTTCAGCCTGGAACGCGGCAGCTTCCGCGTGCACGGCGACGTGATTGAAATCCACCCGAGCTACGACGAAGAAGGCCTCCGCATCGAGCTTTTCGGCGATGAAGTCGACAGGCTCGTTCGCTTCAACATCATTACCGGCGAAGTCACGCAGGAAATGGACGAGATGACCATCGCTCCGGCGAAGCACTTCGTCACGAAAGAAGAAGGCCGCGCAGGCATTTTGCAGCGCATGCAGATGGAACTGACCGACCGCCTTGCAGAACTCGACAAGGAAGGCAAGGTGCTGGAATCGGCCCGCCTTTCGAGCCGCACCCGCTACGACATGGAAATGATTCGCGAGACCGGCATGTGCAGCGGCATCGAGAACTACTCCCGCATTATCGAAAACCGCGCTCCGGGTACGCGCCCGTTTACGCTCATCGACTACTTCGGCGACGACTGGCTCTTGATGGTGGATGAATCCCACGTGAGTATTCCGCAGGTAGGCGGCATGGCCGAAGGCGATAAGAGCCGCAAGACAACGCTTGTGCAGTACGGGTTCCGCCTTCCTTGTGCGCTGGACAACCGCCCGATGAACTTCGCCGAATTCGAGTACATGTACCCGAAGCAGGTGCTATTCGTGAGTGCCACCCCCGGCGATTACGAACTTACCAAGACCGGCGGCGTCGTTACCGAACAAATTAACAGGCCGACCGGACTTCTGGATCCGAAAATCGAGATGTTCCCCATCAAGGGCCAGATGGACGTGCTGCTGTACCGCATCGAGGAAGTCGTCAAGAACGGCGACCGCGTGCTGGTGACGACCCTCACCAAGAAGATGGCGCAGGACCTCACCGACTTCTTTGTAGAAGCAGGCATCCGCGCACGTTACCTGCATAGCGACATCAAGACGCTAGAACGCCACGAACTCATCCGCGGACTCCGCACTGGTGAATTCGACGTACTCGTGGGCATCAACTTGCTGCGCGAAGGCCTCGACTTGCCCGAAGTGAGCATGGTCGCGATTCTCGACGCCGACAAGGAAGGATTCCTGCGTAACTACCGCAGCTTAATCCAGACAATGGGCCGCGCAAGCCGTAACGTGAACGGCACCGTACTGCTTTTTGCCGACAACATGACCGACAGCCTCGACAAGGCAATTACCGAAACCGCACGCCGCAGAGCCGTTCAGGAAGAATTCAACAAGGAACACGGTATCACGCCCAAATCCGTGACCCGCAAGCTCGAAGACGATTTGAGAATCAACGACCCGCTGGGCGACATCGGCGACGATTCTATCGATGAGGACTACGAAGACGACGGTAACGGAATCCGCCCGATGGAACCGCTACAGCCGAGCAGCAAGACGAAGAAGAAGGGCGCCCGCTACTCCAAGCGTGCGGATGGAGACGTCATTGCGAGCCGCAGGCGAAGCAATCCATCGCCGCACACCACGGACAACTCACAACTGGAAGACCTGGAAAAACAGATGAAAGAGGCCGCCGCGCGCCTCGATTTCGAGGAAGCGGCGCGACTTCGCGATATTATCCGGGGAATGAAGTAGATTTACATCACTTAAAACCGCATTTTTGAGCAAAAAAACGTGTTTTTCGAACCATTTTAGGCAAAATTTACACTTTTTTAATTGCATTTTAGCCCATTTTTGTTTATTTTCAAGGGCAGAAAAACTTTTTATGAGGAAAAATCATGAATTTTAAGAAACTTTTCATGGGTTCCGTTTTTGCCATTGGCGCTTTCGGACTCATTGCATGCGGAAGCGATAGCAAGTCTTCGACTGAACCTGGACAGGAAAAGCCGGGTGATCAGGTTGAAATTCCGACCCAGCAGGACGCCAATATTGTTTTGAGTAGCGACCTTGTCGGTGCAGGCCTTGCAGAAAATCACAGAGAAGACGGCGCAGGCATCATGCGTTTCAAGGGCCGTTTCAGCCTTGACATTACCGTTGACTCCCTGAACGAAAACAACGACCTTATCGCATTCACCGACATTGAATACAAGGTTCTTGACGCTGCAAACGCTCTTGTAGGCGTAGACATCAGACACAACGAAATTGCATTCCCCACCAGCGCAATCGATCTGAACTCCCAGGCCTCTGCTGGCGTGACCATCGATATGCACGACGCAGGTTTCACCGCTTGCGGCAACTACAACCTCATGGTTACCGTAAAAGCCAAGAATGGAGAAAAGGATTTCGAAAGCACCGTGCTGATTCCGTTCCCCCGCGACGCATTCTACTGCAAATCCGACGAACCGGATATTCCGCCGGAACCGGTCAAGCAGGAAGTCGCGATGAGCTTCTGCGAAGTTACTGACCTGTCCACAAACCTCGCCCCGGCCCTGAATCTCGCCACCTGCACCGCAGGGGCTACTGGCGACATCGTCTTTGCCAAGGCCAAGGTTGACGGCAATGCCGAACTCACTGCCACCGGCGCAACCGTTTCACTTGCTCCGATCAACAACAGCGACCTTCCGCCGTACACGGACGACTACGAAGTGGATATTTGGCCCGAAGACATGAACGCGGACCGTTCTCCGGCAACCGCCTACGTGAGCGACTTCAAGTTCAAGAGCACGGGCGCCACCCTTACCAACATGATTGAAAACTCCAACCAGATTTATGTTGCTCTGGCTCCGGGCTACAGCACTGAAACGGGCGTTGGCTTCTATGCCTTCGCCATCACTGATGCTGTTGAAGGCAACAACGGCGACTACAATATTACTGTGAAACTTTACAAGGTCCAGTAATCGGTTCTAAACCAAATTTAAAGGCTCCCCGTACATACGGGGAGTTTTTTGTGTTCTAAAAAAGCTATCTTTACGCCCGTAATTTAACAGGAGTAAACTATGCTCAAGAAGCTTTCCAATTTCCCCGGCATCAAGGGCCCGGTCGTAACCATCGTGATGGATGGTTTTGGTATCACCGATAAGGTCGAAGGCAACGCCATCAAGGCTGCCCGCACCCCGACTCTCGACAATCTCTTCAAGATGTACCCGAACGTGCTCCTGAAGGCTCACGGCCGCGCCGTGGGTATGCCGACCAACGAAGACATGGGTAACTCCGAAGTGGGCCACAACGCCATCGGTGCCGGCCAGGTGTACAACCAGGGTGCCGCCCTCGTGCAGGACGCCATCGTCTCTGGCGACATCTTCGGTCGCGATGCCTGGAAAGAAATCGCCTCCAACGTGCGTGACCACGGTTCCGTGCTTCACTTCATCGGCCTCTTCAGCGACGGCAACGTCCACTCCAACATCAGCCACCTCAAGGCCATGGTCGCCCAGGCCAAGAAAGAAGGCCTCAAGAAGGTCCGCGTGCACATTTTGCTCGACGGTCGTGACGTTCCGGAAACTTCCGCCCTCGATTACGTTGGCCCGTTCGAAAAGTTCCTCGACGAACTCCGCAGCCCGGAATTCGACGTCTGCATTGCTAGCGGCGGTGGCCGTATGCAGATTACCATGGACCGTTACAACGCAAACTGGAAGATGGTGGAACTCGGCTGGAAGACCCACGTGCTGGGCGAAGGCCGCTACTTCGACAACGCCACGCAGGCTATCGAAACGCTCCGTGGCGAAACCAAGGCTATTGACCAGGACCTCCCCCCGTTCGTGATTGCAAAGGACGGCGCTCCGGTCGGTACCATCAACGACGGCGACTCCGTGGTGTTCTTCAACTTCCGTGGCGACCGCGCTATCGAAATCACCCGCGCCTTCGAAGAAGAATCCTTCAACGAATTTGACCGCAAGCGCTTCCCGCATGTGTGCTACGCTGGCATGCTCCAGTACGACGGCGACCTCAAGCTTCCGAACCGCTTCCTCGTGCCGCCTCCGGCCATCAAGGAAACCAGCGGCGAATGGCTTTCCGAAACGGGCGTCAAGCAGTTCGCCTGCTCCGAAACGCAGAAATACGGCCACGTGACCTACTTCTGGAATGGCAACCGTTCCAGCAAGTTCGACGGCGAAACCTACCTCGAAATCGAATCTGACGTTGTTCCGTTCGAACAGCGCCCGTGGATGAAGGCCGCCGAAATCACCGACGCCATGATCGAAGCTTTGAAGAGCGGCAAGTACCAGACGCTCCGCTGCAACTTCCCGAACGGCGACATGGTGGGCCACACAGGTTCCTTCCGCGCTGCCACCATGGCTATCGAAGCCGTGGATATCGGCCTTGCGCGCCTGCTCCCGGTGATTGACGCTCTCGGTGGTGTCGCCATCATCACGGCTGACCACGGTAACGCCGACGAAATGTACGAAATCGACAAGAAGACCGGCATGCCGAAGGTCAACAAGGACGGTACCTTCAAGGCCAAGACGAGCCACACCTTGAACAAGGTTCCTTGCATCCTTTACGATAACGTAACGGGCGGCAAGCTCGGCCTCAAAGAAGGCGACTGGGGTCTGTCGAACATCGCTGCAACGACCGCGAACCTCCTCGGCCTCGAAAAGCACGAAGCGTGGGACGACAGTATGTTAATCATCAAATAATTGATGATTAACATAAAACAAAATTAAAAATGGAACCCGCGAGGGTTCCATTTTTACAATTTGTCCACAACAACGTTGCAAATAAATTGTACTGTTCTCTTTTTTTGTATATATTTATAGTCAACAAAAAAGGAGAACAATCATGTCTATTCGAAAATGCAAACGCAAACTAGCCCTGTGCATAGCATCCCTTTTTTGGGCGGCATGCGACAACGATTCTAGCAGTTCCGTGGCACCGGTTCCCGACCCGGAAACGAACGCTTCTAACGAAGTTTCAAGTAGTTCAGAATCGCAGACCGAGACTCCTTCTAGCAGTTCCGAGGAACAACCGGCTAACCCAGACATTCAGGAACCGGCTTCGTCTAGCAGCGAAATACCCAGCAGTTCTTCTTATTTCAACCCCGATTACCCGTACACGTTAGGGTTGCACCCATCGGTTCATTGCAAGGACTCGACATTCTACATTCCATCGCCTTGCGCTTCATACCGACCAAACTTAAAGACCGTCATGACCGAGCTCTCCGAGAACGAGGCTCTTTACGGCGTTCCGCCTCAAACGTGCACCATTCCCGCCCGAAATGATTCCATATTCAAATGCGATAACGGGATGATTTATTTCAAAAAGATGGCGTACGCCACAACAAAGTCTTTCGCTTTAGTCGGTGACACCATCGAACAATGTGCCCCAACAGCGGCAACCAACGGCGAAGCATGTCCTTCTGCAAAGGAATACTTCACCAATCAGGCCAAAAACGCCGAAGCCAGCACAAATTATCCAAACAAGTACACGTTGGCAGATAATACAACCCTCAACTGTAAGGATGCTTACGAGACCAAGCTCGACACCGTGAATGCCAACGGAGCGAAGTACGACCATTGGATCAACGAGCTCAAGCAAAAATGTGATGACGGGAACGAGTATACAACCGATGAGTTGATGGACTTAGTTTCCAAACAGAATTCCGCTAAACCGGACTAGATTTCCAAAGGAACCCTTACGGGTTCCTTTTTTTTATTTGCCCATCGTTCCGCGGGCGTACTCGTTAATGCAGGTGACGGCCTTACGCTTGCAGGGGGTGCTTTCGTCATAAAAGACGACGCGGTCGTTGCGGAAGACCTCTCCGAAAATTTCCTTGCCGGCGGCATTGCTCGCCTTGTTGTACTTGACATCGTAGAAGATGTCGGTGTCGCGGGTAACGACGCGGATTTCTACATCGATTTTGTAGGCGCCGTGTGAGCCCTTGAGCTTGAAGCCGTAAGGGACTTCTTCCATTTTGAGGAACTTGAACGTAGGCGCTTCGAAATCCAGCTGCATCCAGGAGCGGGCGCCACCCTTGTCACGTAAGTTGAACCAGCCTTCCAGCGAGCCTTCGGTGCTTTCGTTGGCAGATTCCATGGCCATGTTCAAGCATGCGATATAACCGTCACGGGCAAGCGAAAGGTCTTCCTTGAATTCATGATAAGTGTCCATGTCGCCATCATAGGCAAAAAGAGGGGCAATACAAATAGCAACCAGAATTAAAAAAAATCTCATACCATTAATGTAGAAAACAACAGTAAAATCCTAACCACCGCCTACTATCGACTGCCGACTTTTTCTATATTTGTGGCACGCCCGAGCCCGGGTGGTGGAATGGTAGACACTGGGGACTTAAAATCCCTTGAGGGCAACCTCGTGCGGGTTCAAGTCCCGCCCCGGGCATTATCGGCAAACCAGGGAGCCATTATGATTGAATTCTACCCGAATAGCATCTATTATCCTCGCGAAGCAGTCGAAGAAAAGCTCGCCAAGGGTGAACTCCAGAAAACCGAAAAGCACCTGATAGGCTGGACGGAACGCCACCGTGGCGAAATCTGGGACTGCGCTCGGGACGACTCCGACAACCCCACCGACGAAATCTTGCTCGACAACCTGCGCGCTCTTCTGCTTTGCAAGGGTTCCTTGCAACCTGCCGCCGAAATGGGCGACATGATCAAGGAAATCAAGAAAGAAGAATGGTACCGTAACGAGTCCCACCACGAAGACCCCGAAGAAGTGGCCGAAGAATGGAAGGCCAAGTACCTGGTCAAGTGGCGCGAAGCCCGTATGTTCGAAGCCTTTATCTTGATTGAAAAAAGAACCGCGGAATTGCTCGCGATTCTCAAGAATCAATAAGCTGTTTTCCACACAAAGGGAACCCATGCCACGAACTTTCCCTGTTCGCTGCGGGGGTAACGCCAATAGGTCTGGATCTGCGAAAGCACCAGGCCTTTAAAATTTTCATCGTTCACGTTGGTGAAAAGAATTTCGGGAGAGAATGCGCCCAATGAATCCAGCGTGAGCTTGATTCCCATGAAGGCGTTAGAATCCTTGTGAATATTCTTGCGGTTCGCCTTGAAATAAGCAGCAGAGGCAAAGTGAAGGCTCGCCGCGCGACCTTTCAGGAATTTTTCGAACTTCACCAAGTCGCGGCCGGCAGAATTGTCAAGCACATAGATATCATCCAGCGACGGCATTTCCATACGGCCCAAGAAACCGTCATCAGGCAGAACCGGCGTTGGGTCCGGTTCCACGGTAACCACCGGAGTATAGAGCTGAACTCTTGACAGGGCAAACATGAGTCCCGCAAAAACCAGAATTAAAAAGTATATCGGCAAGTTGCGCATTGGAGATCCTAGCTGTTTACGGTGGATGGTTCAGTATAAGGTTCAATGGCCTTGATGCAAAGCTGCAAAGATTTGCGATCGTTAAAATAATTCCATGTCGGTTCAAAGATGACCGATACGGGCTTGCTGAGCAAGCTCTTGAACTTGCGAAGCCCAAAGCCGATGGCTGGATACACGCGGCTACCCGCCTGGGAAATATCCATCTGCAAATGCCCGCCCTTGAGTTCGCGAAGGCGGTGCACCTTGACATTATCGGCGCGGAACGTCGGGTACGGGAAGTTTCCGCTAAAGGGTTCTAACAGATCGATGAAATCCAGAATCGAAATCAACTGGTTCTTGTTTGCGGCATTGCCTGCGCCGTACTCGCGGGGCGACATGTACTGAGACGCTTCGACCACTAGTTCGTTGAGTGAAATGCGAATGTCGTAGGAACAAGGTGCGGCTTCGCCTTCGCACTCTTCTGTTCCGGTGTAGTTTTGGCTTGCTGCAGAAACTTCTAGACGCTTGCGGAGTTCATCGATTTTATCAGCCGGAAGGGAGAAGCCCGCGGCGTTGGCATGACCGCCCCAGCGGTCAAACAGTTCGCGAGATTCAAACAAGGCCTTATGCCAGTTAAAGCCGGGAACCGCACGGGCGCTGGCATGAGCCATGCCGTCTTGAATAGAAAGTACTGCCGTCGGGCGGTGGTATTCCTGTGCGAGCTTGGCCGCTACAATTCCGATAACACCCACATGCCAATCGTTGCCAGCCACCACAATTACCGTCGGCAGTTTATCGCCATACATGGCTTCCATTTGCGACTGAGCCATTTCGGTAATTTCGGCTTCTTTCTGTTTGCGTTTGCTGTTCCATTCGCGCAGTTCTGCCATCAGGGCATTGGCGGTCGCCATGTTCGGGCTGAGCAAAAGTTTGAGCGCCGGATCCGGGCGTTCCATACGGCCAGGCGCATTCAGGAGTGGCGCAAACTTGTACATCACATCGATGCCGCCAACACTGCCGTGGCCCTTCATCAAGTTGCTATACATTTCTTGTAGGCCCGGCCAGTGACTGGATTCAATAGACTTGAGGCCCGCCTTGGTAAAAGCGCGGTTTTCAGGAGTCATGGAGACCAAGTCGGCCAAGGTGCCCAAGGCCACTAGGTCCAGGAACTTGGTCGGTTCCGGCAGAGAAAGCTTGGAATACAGGGCGCAAATAAACTTGTATGAAACGCCGACACCGCAAAGTTCTGGATTCGGGTAGGTGTCGCCTTCTTGATGCGGATCCAGAAGCACATCGCATTCCGGGAGGCCGTCGCCCGAAGGTTGGTGATGGTCAATGACAAGCACCGACATTCCCAGTTGCTTGGCCAGTGCAATTTCTGCATTTGCCGTAATGCCGGTATCTACCGTAATCACGTAGCGGGCGCCCGCCTGGTGCATTTCTTCGACAGCCGAAGACGAAAGGCCGTAGCCATCGCCAAAGCGGTTCGGAAGTCGCCAATCGGACTCGATGCCCAATTCCGAAAGGGCGCGTGTCATGAGCGTCACAGCCGACATACCGTCCAGATCGTAATCACCAAAGACAAAAACCTTTTCGTGCTTTTCGCGGACATCCAGCAACCAAGCGACGGCAGCATCCATTCCCTTGATCAGGAACGGATCCAGCACATCACCTGCATTACCGCACAGCATGCGATGAGCGTCTGACACGGAACGAACTCCACGAGACACCAAGAATCGCGCCACCACATGGGGAACGCGGAGGCTTTTCGACATTGCGGAAGCCAAGTGCTCGTTTACGATTTCGTCCTGAGCCTCGGCCATTTACTTGTAGCCCTCGAAAAGTTTCAGGGAAAGGTTCTGCAGGCACATGGTTGCAGTCACACGTCTTGACTCGATACGCGACATGGTTTCTTGTACCGCCACAAGGGCAAGTTCCAGAGCCGTTGCGTCTACGCGGGGGTAGTTCGAAAGCCCTACAGCCGTGGTGGTTTCGGGCATACGCAACTGCGCCCCCGCCTGTTCTCGCAGCAAGTCCGCCAGCAAGAACGAAAGCACTTCCAAGAAGCGGTTGGCATCGTAGGCTTCGTCCAGCGTGGATTCCTTTAGCTGCATGAACAATTCGGTGTAGTTTCCACGCAAAGAGCAAATCACAAAGTCGGACGCCAGCTTGCACCAAGACTTGGCATGTTCCGCATAGTAAAGGGCCTTACCCGGAGAACCAACCGCAAGTCCAATCACATCGTCGGTCAGAGACGATTCATCAAATTCTTCACCGGCAACCCGCAACACTTCCGACCGCACTTCGTCGTCGGCGAGAGGCAAGAGGTGCAAAGCAAGACAGCGGGAACGAATGGTCTGGA
Organism: Fibrobacter sp. UWB15; assembly: GCF_900177705.1. Taxonomy (NCBI): domain Bacteria; kingdom Pseudomonadati; phylum Fibrobacterota; class Fibrobacteria; order Fibrobacterales; family Fibrobacteraceae; genus Fibrobacter; species Fibrobacter sp. UWB15. The sequence continues at coordinate 100,930 of NZ_FXBA01000007.1, read as the reverse complement.
GCATCTTTTCGCGGGAACTGGTGGTCAAGATAAAGTAGGTGTTCGCCGGAACATCTTCAAGCGTCTTGAGGAAGGCGTTGGCTGCCGATTCGTTCATGCGGTCCGCTTCGGCAATAATGATGGTGCGGACGCGATTGCCCTTCATGGCAAAGCTAGATGTCATGGAGCGAATCAGGTCTACCGAAATATAGGCCCCGGCCGAAAAGATATCCACCCGGTAAGGGTTCTTCTGGATTTCTTCGATGTAGGCCTTCTTAAAGTCTTCGATGGTTTTTGCCTTGCTCCCCGGAGCTACATCGTCGGAACTGCGGGCACGGGCCTCGTCGGCTTCCATAGGCACGACCCAACCGTCGGTGGCGCCACTATCTTCTGCCATACGGCAACCAAAGCAATGACCGCAAGGGCGCATATTCGGATCGGTACACTGCAAGGCCTTCGCAATTTCCATCGCAAGCCATTTCTTGCCGATCCCTGCAGGGCCGTCAATCAAAATCGCCTGGGGAAAACGGTTCTCGCGTAGCGCAGACATCACCCGGATGCGGGCGCGTTCTTGAGAAGCAGGACCATTTAAAGTATATTCGATCATTTCTGTTTCAACCACTGCAAGGGGTCTACGGTCTGTGTACCCTCGCTCACTTGGAAGTACAATTTAATTCCATTTAAAGAGGCAACATCGCCCACTTCGCCAATTTCTTCGCAATTTCGCACTTCTTTGCCTTCTTGCACGCGAATTGACGCAAGGTGACCGTAAACGGAGTAAGTTCCACCCTCATGTTCGATAATGACCGAGGGGCCGCGGCCATCGATTTCGGCCACCATCACCACCGTTCCCGCCGCGGCGGCACGAACGGCAGCGCCGCGTTTTCCGCGGATTTCGACACCCAAATTGCGCGTCATAATGTGCAGCACCGGGTGTTCTTGCAAACCGTAATTACTGATGACATCGCCTTTAAGCGGAGTACACTTGGGGCCCTTTACCGATTCGGCCACGGTGACCTTCGGCTTTTCCACCGTCTTGGCCGGAGCCTTCTTGTCTTTCTTTTTATCCTTGCCGGATTTTTCTTTCGCCTTGCGGGCAGCCTCGTCTTTCTTGGCCTGCTCAATTTCCTTTTTGCGCTTTTCTTCGAGTTTCTTGATCAGGGCCAGCATGGTCTTTTGGTTCTGCTCGAATTCCTTCAAGGCCCGACGCTGCATGTTCTGGTCATGCTTCAAGGACATCAGCATTTTTTCTTGGCCACTCATCTGGGAAACGAGCCCCTTTTCTTCGGCGGCCTTCTTGGAACGCATCTGCTTGAGATCGTCCAGGTGAGCCGATTCCATTTGTTTCTTTTCGTCCCGTTCTTGCACCAACTGTTGCAGGACTTCTACTTCTTGCTGGTCTTGGTTCAAAATGTGGTGCACCCAATACACTTGGCGGTCAGGATTCCCTTGCTGCGTGAGCAGACCGTAAAGGACGCGCGCCTCGCTATTGCGACCACTGACATACAGGTTCCGGATTCGCTTTTTCATGGCTTCCCGGCGAGTCTCGATTCGACGGTCCAAGGAATCAATATCGGCTGAAAGCTGTACAAGCGCCCGTTCCAGCATGACTTCGCTCTTGGAGAGTTCAGATAGGTAAGTTCGGGTCTGGTTCAAATTCTGGTCAAGAATCGAAATCGTATTCAGCACGCCCTTTTCTTCGGTTTCGAGGAGTGCCAGTTCTTGGCGTTTTTTAGCCAAGTCAGACTCCAACTTTTTCAAGGCGTTTTTCTGCTCGTTAATCTGGGCATCGGTCTTTTTAGTTGCAGAAGACTTGGACGCAGACTTCGTCTTGGCCTTTGCTGCTTTTTTGGCAGGGGCGCTTTTTGCCGGCGTGTTTTTAGCAGGAGCCTTGGCGTAAGCATTTTCGGCGCCAAACCCCAGCAACAGGCAAAAAAGCAAAACCACAAGTCGCATCGTTAATCCTGTTCATTGCGCTTGATCGAAAGGAATCCGCGCACCGTACGGTAACTGAAATAGCCCGAAAGAGCCGTTACCAGAAGGACCACTAAGGCAAGACAAGAGCCAAGGCCAGTCAAGTTCGCCGCCACAATGGGGAACGCTTCTGCCACCGAATTCAAAACGACCGCAAGCAAAATAACGGCAAGGCCACTACCCACGATTCCCTGGAACGCCCCCTGCAGCACGAACGGGAATTCAATAAAGAAATGGCTACCGCCCGCATACTTCATGTTTTCGACCAAAAGTCTGCGAGAAAGAAGCGAAAGCCTTACGGAATTGCAGATTATGAGCGACAGCGTAAACAGCAGCAGTACGCTCACGCAAATGGGCCAGAACAGCATGCGGAATTTCCAGGCCGAAATTTTTTCGACCCACTGCACCGGGGCCTGCACTTCTTCAAAAAAGTCCATGCGGGAAAGATTGTTTTTCAATTCGATCAAGGTGGCCGGATTCTTATGGTCTTCGACCAGAGTCACCCTGAAGAACGGAGGAATGGGGTTGCCCTCTACAAGGTCGAGCATTTCACCCGAAAAATGCCTGCGGAAATCGGCCAGGGCAGAATCGGCACTGACAAAAGTCACCGAATCGATAAACTTGGTATGTTCCAGGCGATTCTGGATAACCATCAGGGAATCTTCGCCGACGGATTCCGGCAAGAAGGCTTCAAGGGCATACAGGTTCTTTTCCATGGAAAGAATCCGCATCACCGCTCCGAAAGCGGTAAAGGAAGCCGACAGAAGCAGGGAACACAGGAAGATCGTGGCAAACGACGGAAGGATTACCGTACGGTGTTGCCGCATTCCGCGAAAAGATTCCGATATTAAATAGCCTAGTTGTCCGAACACAGGGTGAATTATAACTAAATTTTAGACAGTCATTCGAGAGATCTATGGGAAACATCGTTCTAAAAATAACTGCACTGATATTTGGCATTGCCCTCTGGTTTCTTGTCATATCTCAAAAGGATTTCCAGCTTTCGGTGAATGTCCCTTTGAACTTTGTTAAACTTCCCGAAACAATGGCGATTGCCTCGAAGCCGCCACATAGTTTGCATATTACGGTCGAAGGCAAGTCGTGGGACTTGATTCGTTTGAACAACCTAGTGAGCGACCCCAAGCAGAATTCCATCGCCATGGTCGTTGACCTGCAGCAAGCCGAACTGGGAGCAAAGCGCATTCACCTGGACAGCAAGAACTTTGTTTCGGCAGGATTCCCGGACATTCACTTTGTGGAACCCGAAAATCAGCTTTTGTTCGTAGACCTCGATATCGACACCCGCATTACAAGAAACGTCCCCATTAAATCGGTCGCCACGTTTACAGCCGCCCAAGGTTACCTGATAGCAGACGAACCCGCGATTTCCCCTGAAGAACTAATGGTATCCGGCGCACGCAACGCACTCACCCGCATTATCGACATTCCGACCGATTCCTCTTTCTTTGACACGCTGCACGCGAGCCAGGAATTTACCATTCCGCTGGACTTCAGCAACCTGCCGGCATTTGTTTCGCCAAGCGATTCTTCGGTCAAGATTTCGGTGAACATCCAGAAAATGAGCAGCCGCACTTACGACAGCATTCCCGTAAGCCTCATCGGATTCTACGACAGACAAGTTTACTCCCTGGAGCCTAAGAGCCTTTCCGTGGAAATCACGGGCGGCGAACAGGTACTTGACTCTATTACCGCCCAAAACATTGAATTGGTGATAGAATACAACCGCTTTGCCATTGAAGACGCCGACAGTCTTTCTCCGACGGTGAAGCTCACGCTCCCGGCCCACATCAACCGCGAAATGGCAATCAAGGCAATTCAGCTGAAACCCGAAAAGGTGACGCTCCGTAAGAAAGAAACCAAGCCTGTCGCTACCGCGGACTCTCTCGAAGAGGTTGCACCATGATTTGGCTTGGAATTGAATCCAGCTGCGACGAAACCGCCTGTGCCGTTCTGCAAGACGATCCCGTAAAAGTCCTTTCGAACCCTCTTTACAGCCAGATTGACGAACACGCCCTCTACGGAGGCGTGGTTCCCGAAATTGCCGCACGTGCGCACCTGCAAAAGATTTCGCCGATTGCTGAAGCGGCTGTCAAGGAAGCCGGCATTGAACTCAAGGATATTGATGCAATCGCCTACACCACCGGCCCGGGCCTTATGGGACCGCTCCTGGTAGGCGCAAGCTTTGCCAAGGGTCTCGCCCGCGACTTGCAGATTCCCGCTTACGGCATGAATCACTTGGAAGGCCACTTGGCCGCCGCCTGGCTCACGCACCCTGAAATCGAGCCGCCGTTTTTGACGCTTACCGTTTCGGGTGGCCATACGGAACTCGTGCTCGAAGAACCCGGATTCAAGTACACCAGCATCGGACGCACCCGCGACGATGCCGCCGGCGAAGCATTTGACAAGTGCGGAAAACAGCTCGGTCTCAAGTACCCTGCAGGCGCTACCATCAGCCGTCTCGGCAAAGACGGCAACCGCAAATTCGTCGACTTTCCACGTGCGCTCCACGTACACGACAACTGCGAATTTTCGTTCAGCGGCTTAAAGACGGCTGTACTCCGCTACACTGAAACGCACGACCCGGAATTCATCCAGAAGAATATCGGCGACATTTGTGCCTCCTTGGAAGATGCCATTGTCGATAGCCTCGTCACAAAGACAATCACCGCCCTTAAAAAGACCAAGATGAAAACACTCGTGGTCGGCGGCGGCGTGAGTGCGAACGCTTGGCTCCGCACGCGATTGCAAGATTACTGCGACAAGCACGGAATCCTATTCTGCATTCCGGAACGCAGCCTGAGCACCGACAACGGCGCCATGATTGCAGCGGCAGCCATTCGTCGCAAACTGCAAGGCAAGCTGACCTCGGTCAACGAAGTCAAGCCCTGGATGCCGCTCGCACTTTAATTAAAATTCGTAATTTCCGACACGGATAAAGTAATTGTATCCGCTCAGATGAGTCAAGTCGCCGAACGTGCCATAATCAACGACACGGCTCAGCCCCGCATACACCGTAACCGACTTGTAGGCGAATCGAAGCGCCGGTTCAAGCACGAACTTGTCAACATCGAGTTCTGCATACGGACTATCTTCAAAATCGTGATAGTAAGCTCCGAAAAGCCAAGCGCCCAGATAATCCCCGTGCAAGCCACCGTTAAAGCGCAACATCACGTATTCATGGGATGAAAGTTCCGGATTGTACCATTCGGTGGACCAAGGTGTTGCCGCCGCATGTTGACGGTATGCAACGTCCAGAGGAGCCTTCCCGATGGACTTAGGAGAAACATAGCCGTGGCCTTCGTCATGGTAACGTTCAATGGCACCGGCCACTGCCGCATTCAAAGTCACAAAACGTACCGGTGAAATCGTGTAGCGAGCGTCGGCTAAAAGTTTCCAGTAAATCGGCACCACATCGATAATGCCGTCATCAAAGCCAATCGATTCAAAGCCGCCCCAGACATTCAGGACGTAACCGTTATCGGCAAACCAGTTGTCATCGGCGCCATTCAAGTAACGGTAATGCAGCATAGGCGACACGGGATAAGTCTTGATGACGCGATCGCCATAGTAGGCCGTATCCAAGTCATAGTACCGAGAGCCAAACATAAACTCGGCCGAAACCCGCTGGTTACGATCCACCGTGTACAAAAGGTTCATCGTCAAATCGCTACGTTCTTCGGATTCAATGCGGAGTCCTCGATTTATGTCGCGGTTGTAAGACTTCAGCGGAACCAGCTTCATGTAATCGTAGCCAAATTGCAGATCCCAGTGACGGTTCCACAACTTCGAAATATTCAAGCGCGGGCGAATCCCGTAGGAATTTCCACCCCAGAAGCCAGCCAAGACCAATTCAATTTCGACATGGTCTACATAATGTACCGTCGCTTCGGCGTAGGCGTTGGGGCCAATCATATTGGAGCCAAAGCCGCCAGCGGCAAGATCCAACGTCGGATGCACCGCCGTTTCGATTGCGACATTGCCGCTAGATTGCATATCCAGACGCAAGGAATCGTAAGCGGGATTCTGCAGCAATTCCGTGGCGAAATTCTCGGCAGCCACCATTGCCGTATCGGATTCCACCCAATAAGCCTTCACTGCATTTTGCACCTCGGAAGAAAGACCGTTATAAGAAGGCTCGAAGCGGAACCAAGGCTTTGCCGAGACACGGTTCACAGAATAATCCTGACGGCGACCGTTCAAAACCTTGAAACTGGACAGTTGCTTTTCGAACGAAGAGAAGCCGGACTGAATCCAAACCGCACGATTCGTATCTAGAATCGTATGGGCTCGAACGACAACTCCGGGCTGACTCGCAAGGATTTCGCCAGCGTGCAACTTAATCAAGCGCATCCGTTCATCGCCCACAATCGGAGCTCGCAACGGATCCGACACGACGATAATCGAAAGTTCTTGCGCATTGTCTTCGATAGGCATGGCGTAGTAAGGGCAAAGTTCGCCGGACATTCCTGCGGAATCTTGCCCCCAAAGCGGAAGCGACGCAATCACCTGCGGAATGGTACTTTCGACAACAACGGGCCTCCCTGATTCGCATGACTGCAGCGACAAGGGAATGCGGGCATTTTGACGCTGGCGGTAAAGGCTTTCTTGAAAACGGAGTTTAGCGAGAGACCGCATCACCTGCGTAGAGTCCATTGTAAGAGATTTCTTTTCGCTGTGAATCGAGCGGGATGTATCCATCGTTACGCTGTAGCGGGTTCTAATCGAAGGTACACCCGACAGCGAAATCGGCACCTCATAAGAGTCTCGCTTTTGCTTGCCATATTCACTTTCTGCAGCCGTAAGATCATGGCCCACAAAAGGCGCAATGGCGGAATCCAGCATCAACACCTGGATGTCATCCAGGGGAACGCCCCGCGTCCACAAAGAAGCAACCCAGGCTCCCCAAGAAGTCGCCACGATGGAATCGACAGGAATACCATATTCTTCAATAGCATAAAGAACGCCCAACTGGAACCAAGGGGAACGCTCACCACCCCCCAAGTAAAGAACCGTCTTGAGCGAATTCGCCTTAGAAGAATCTGCTACAGCCGCAGTCACAATTGAATCTGCGGACGCCTTCAGCAAATCCAAAGACGGTGCACTTTTCGATGCAGCTTTCTCGCCAGAGAAAGCCCACGTTGCGCACAGCGCAAGCACCGCGACAAATTTGCCTAACCCATTCTGCACAAATTACCCTAAGCGAGCCGGATTCGAAACCGCGCGAATTGCATCTTCTTGAGATACATAACCCGCCTTTACAAGTTCTGCCAAGCAGTCATCCATAAGCATCATGCCTTCGGAAGCGGAGGCTGCAATAATCGAGGGCAACGTATAATGTTCGCCACTACGAATCTTGGACGCCACATTTTGCGTGCCGTACAAGATTTCCCAAGCGGGAACAATCCCCTGAGCGCCCGGCAGCAAGCGCTGCACCACCACCGCTTTCAAAACAGAGGCAAGCATATTGGAGGCCATGTCGCGATTTTCGAGAGTCTCAGACGAAAGCAACGCGTCAAGAGCACCTACCGCATTACCGGCAGTTACCGTAAGCACCACAAGAGCACCCGCTTCGGCAGCACGCAACACCGGAATCAGCGACAGACCTTCAAAATTGCCAAGCCAAATCAGGTCGATTCCGCTGCGGAGCGCCTGCTCCATTTTTTCGGGAATGGTTCCCGTCGTATTTTCGAGAATCAAGCTTTCGCCGCGCTTGACAGGCATTTCAGCATCCTTGTCCAGCAAGCTCACGCGCAAAATACCCGACTGGCAAAGTGCAGACACGTAAGCCGTACCCGTCGTCGTTTTTCCGCTGCAGGCAGGGCCACTAAAGACCACCAAGCCCGAGCGGATTCCAAGCAAATTCATCATGGATTCCGGCACGCCAAGCGCCGTAAAGTCCGGGCATTCATCGAGCACCGGGCGGAAAATTGCGGAGCTACCCAAAGCCGTACGGTTGTAGCGCACACGCCACCTAGAGCCGCACCAGGGGCCACCCATAATCGTGCCCGATTCGCCTTCCATGGAATACAAGAAGTTACGAAGCGAGCCCGTTTCGACAGCAGGAGCATCGGGAATGGCACAAACCTTCCCCGCCAAGCGCACCGCAGAGGCAGCGCCTTCGGTAATCACCAGTTCAGAGGCGCCCACATTCAGCGTATACTCCAGCAAAGATTCAATTTCTGTAGCCATAATATCCTCTTAGTTCTGAACCCTGTAAGCGGCGAAACGGCGACTGTCGCAGGCGCGTTTCCACGCCTCGGTACCTTCAATGTAGCCCGATTCCACGCACTTCTGCAAGGAATCGTCAAGCGAAATGCCCTGATCTTTCTGGCTGCTGATCGAAGCGGACAGCTGCGAGATTTCTCCGCGGCGAAGCATGTTCGCCATCGTCGAATTCATCTTGGCGGCTTCGACAGCAAGCACCTGGCCCTGATTCTGCACAATCGGAATCAAGTGCTGCACAATGATTCCCTTGAGCTGTTCCGCCAGCGAGTTTGCAAACGCCGTGCGGTCTCCTGCCGGCACCGACGAAAGCAAGCGAGAAAGCAAAGCGTGAATATTGTTGCCCGTCGTCACTGCGAACACCAAGGCGCCCGCGTTCGAAGCACGCAGCAACATCGAAAGTTCTTCCATGTTTTCAAGGTAGTCGAACAGAATTACGTCGGCGCCACTCTGCATGGCAAATTCCACGCCTTCGATACCCGAACGCACATGCAAGCCAACTTCGCGCTGGGCAATGGCGCCGCGCGGATTCTGGAGCACGCGTTCAATCGGTTTTTCGATCGTCTGAATGTAAACGTCGCGGTTAGCGGCAATGGTTTCGGCAAAGGTCGAAATCGTCGTAGAACGGCCGCTCGCTGCAGGTCCTGCCACAAGCACAAGACCGCTATTGAGTTCCACAAACTGATTGCAGAACGTAGGCAGATACAAGTTTTCGAGCGTAGTCGATTCTTGGGGAATCACACGAATCGAAACGCTAGGATTCGTGCCATTCCACGTGACCGTCATACGGGCGCGGCCAACGCCAGCAAGGCCAATCGTCTTGCTAAAGTTCTTGCCAACCACAATCTTATAGCCGTCCGAAAAACCCTTGGACGCCTCGTCCAGGCGCTCGTTAATGCGAGACAAATCCAGAGCCTCGTCCGAAGCCACAAAGAGTGTGCCCGACTGGCGCATGACCACCGGGCGGTCTGCATACAAGTAAATATCGGTTGCTCCAAACTTGCGGGCAAACGCGATAATCTGCGACAGGTTCGTCATCGGGCGAATCTTTTCAGGAGCTTCTACCGGAGCGCCCTCACCTGTCAAAATCGCAAAGCGGCTCGGCAGCTTTTCGGAATCCTCGCCCGAAGTTTCTTCTTCGGCCTCGGCCTGCACTTGCACCGTGCTGATGCTAGTCGATTCCAAGCCCGCGACCGCTTCGACTTCCACGTTGGAGGTCGAGACTTCGCCATACAGGCTACTGTTGCCTTCGATCTGCAAGCCTTCGGACTGCGCGGGCTGCGGTGCAGCAGGCGCAACAGACGGTGACGATGCCGGAGGCGCTTCAAAGCGCGCGGCAGAGGGTTTCGGTGTCGCTGCGGCAGCATTAGCGGCAGGAGCCGATGTAGCCGTCGCGCCCGACGTATTCGCCGGAGCAGTACCGCCTTCGGCGGCGGCCTTGGCCTCTAAATTCTTGACAAAGGCAAGTACCTTGATGTACATCGGAGGCGGAAGGATTCCTGCATCCACGAGCACCTGGCCAATGTCTTTCTTATCGGTAATTTCACCCCAATGCGCCTTGACCTGCGCCTCGGTAACGACCTTGTTATGCACAAGGACTTTTGCCATGTACTGGTTTCTCATAGGAAGTCCCTCCGGCTAAACCACCAGCTTGCAATCGCAAGGAATACGCCGATGTAGCCTAGCGCATAAATGCTATTCCAGAATACGTACATATCGGGGAGCGCCACGCCATGCACCACGTAAGTCGTCACGTTGTAGCGGTAAAGCCCCGGGAAAATCGCGTGAATGACTTCGGCAGCCTTCTGGAACAGCATGCTCGACGTTCCATTCAGTTCGCCCATACGGGTCGCAAAGCGCACCTGTTCCAAAAGCTGGTCACTCAAGTGGCCCGCAAAGTACACACCCAGCGTAAACAGCGCACTGAGCACCGTGCTGCTAAAGCTGCTGAACAAAAGCGCCACCGCAATGACAATCGCCATCTCGCAGAAAATCAAGTAGATTGCCGTAAGCAGGCTAAGCGTCGGAGCAGAACCCGTGAGGAACAGCATCACGTAGTAGATGGCCGTCAAAAGCATCAAGTGAACCGCCACCACCGCAAGCAAGCCAAAGTACTTGCCCACAATAAACGAGGCGCGACTAATCGGCTTCGAGAGCAGCGTAAGCACCGTACGGCGCTGGATTTCTTTTTGCACCAGGCTAATGCCCACGAAAATCGAAATCAACAGGCCCGAGAGGCTCATCACCGAAAGCGTCGTGGACTTGATCACGTAAGCGCGGTCGAACACCGACCATTCGCCAAGCACAATGCTGAACAAGGTGAGCGCAATCGCCAAAAAGCCGATGTTATAGAGAATCTTGTCGCGAATGGATTCGCGGAACGTATTGAGGGCAATGATGCCGATATGCTTAAGCGTCTGCACGGGCAATTTCCTCCGTCAAAATATCTTCGAGACTCGGGCGCTTGTGGTCCATGCGCTCGACAGCAATTCCTTTTTCCAGGCAGTAACGCAGCAGGCGGTCGCGGGCGGCATCGTCGGCGCAAACGCATTCCTGCGGGTGGCCAGCGGGGCTAACGCCTTCGGGCAGTTCAGCCTGCGGAATCGCCTCGCGGGTACGCACGTGGTATTCCACGCCGCAAGATTCCGTAATCTCGTCAACGGTTCCTTCGCGCACGATCTTGCCATCGACAATCATCGCGACCTTGTGGCTGATAGATTCCACATCGGAAAGCAAATGGCTCGAGTAGAAAATCGTGACGCCCGTGCGGTTGAGTTCCATAATGGCTTCACGCACGTCGCGGCGGCCCATCGGGTCAAGACCACTCATGGGTTCGTCGAGAATCAACAGCTTCGGCTTGCCAAGAATCGCCTGGGCAATGCCCACGCGCTGCATCATGCCCTTGGAATATGAACGCAGGCGGCGGTCGATCCAATCCTTGTTTGCATGCAGCAAGTCGAGCGACCAGTCGATACGCTTGTCCAGTTCGGCACCGGTCAAGCCCACCAGCTTGCCGTAGAACTTCAGCAGTTCGCGACCCGTAAGGTAGTCGTAAAAGTACGGCTGTTCCGGCGAATAACCGATAAACTGGCGGCTCTTCACATTGCGCGGAGAAATCCCGTTCACCAGCACCTTGCCCGAATCAAAATTCAAAAGACCCGTCAGCACCTTGATAGTCGTGGACTTGCCCGCGCCGTTCGGCCCGATAAAGCCATACACCTGTCCCGGTTCTACGCTAAAACTCACATCCTTAAGCGCAAGCTTCGGCTTCATCAAGAAACCGCTGCGGTACGTCTTATGCAAATGTTCAATCTTAATCATAAACAACCCAATCACTTGTCCGAATCGTCGGACTTTTTACCAAAGGCACGTTCCGAGGCTTCAGCGATTTCTCTCTTGCGGCGTTCCTCCCTTTCTTGCTTCTTGATAAAGAAATGGATAATCGCACCCACGGCGTAGCATGCCACGCCCGTATAGAATATCGGATTGATCGATTGGCCCTCGAGACCGGGGAAGATATTCAGGACAATGCTGTGTCCGAAAAGCATCAAAAGCACTAACACAAAACCCAGCGCACGGAGCACATAAGTCACAATTACGAGTTTCTTCATAGATACCTCAAAACCGCACCTTTCGGTGCATCTCTTTGTACAGAAAAATACACAAATATTTGGATAAAGGAAAAGCCGAACCGCAAAAAAGCCTATAAAAAAGGAGATGCCGGCTCGGGGGCCGGCATGACATTTAAAAAAGAGCGAAGCTTTTTATCCCTTAATGTGAATCGCCGAAGCAAATTCCTTGAGGAGGGCCGGATCTTCCACCTTTTCCCAAAGCGTGCCGGTCACGATGATGTTCGCGCCGGCAGCCACGCGAACTGCTGCAGTCTGCGGGTCCTTGATTCCACCGCCAGTAATAATGGTCATCTCGGTCGCCTTGCGAGTGTAGGCGATGTGTTCCACCGGCACGGGTTCTTCGGCGCCGCTACCGGCTTCAAGGTACACGTAACGCATGCCCATGAGTTCGGCTGCAATGGAGTTCACCATGCTGAGCTTGGGCTTGTTTGCAGGCACCGGCATGGTACCGCTGATGTATTCCACCGTCGTGCGCTTGCCGCTGTTAATCAGCTGGTATGCCGTCGGAATTGCTTCCATGTTAAGCGCACGCACCAGGGCGCCACCGCGAACCTGTTCATCAATCAGGTAATTCGGATTACGGCCGCTCACAAGCGTCATAAAGAGCATCGCGTCAAAGCCAGGCACCACCTGAGAGGCTCCACCCGGGAACAGCACCACGGGCAAATCCACATTGGCCTTAAGGGCTGCCACCTGCTTCGGCAGCGTAAAATTACCCAGGTAAGAACCGCCCACCAGCAAGAGGTCGGCACCGTTTTCGGCGGCCATAGCGCCCGCCTTCACAAAGGCGGCTTCGTCCGATGTATCGGGGTCCAGCAGCACGGCAAAAAGCGCACCACGTTTTTCGATTTCAGCATTCAGACGGAGTTCAGTCTTCCCAGGTTTCATACAATTCCTTTTCTTGCGTCTATTCCGCAAGATACCATAAAGATACAATATTTTTCCTTCCATGCCATAAAAAAAATAAAGAAGGAGGGCTAGAGGCCCTCCTTCTCGTTCTCGGCCTGTTCTCCCCCAACCGAATCCTCCTAACCGGTCCTCCGAACAGGCCTAACCCCCAAATTCACTATTCGTCTTTGATGCAGCGGACAAAGCCTCTACTCCACATTGCATACGTATACGCCGTTTTCAAAAAGCCATCATCGAATTGATGCTCCAACGTATAAATCATTCCTATCGCATCCCCTACATACGGCATCCCAGGTTGCAGGAATTCTTCAGGCGTGGGCCTCGGCGTAAACAGATAGCTAGCTCCAGCACTTAGCGTCATTCTATACCTGCCTTCACCGCCACGAACCATCCCTAAAGTTTCAAGTCCAAAACCCACAGGATTCCCATTGGCGGAATGCAGCAAATCATAATCGACATGCGTCAGCAAAGCTTCCCAATCCTCATACGAAGGCATCCGCCAGCCCTCAGGACACACATCATAGTTCAGCACGTCCAGCGAGTCAATCACCTTACTCCAATTCACATTGTCAGGGTTTTCCGGATTTTCATGAAGTTCCTTACAAAGTCTATGAGCGTCATCTATAAAACGCAAGGAATCACTTTCACTCAACGGACCAACCTCATCCAACGAGTCTGCAACTGCACGATATTCTGTCAGCCAAACATTCATGCGATCCGCAATGCAGTCCTCTTCTGACGCATATTTATTGTAAATCGAATCCAGCGGGAAAATTGAATACAAGCGCCCATACACCGAGCAATACGACGAAGCATCTCTAAAGCAACTCGATTTTTCAGTAACATAGTTCAGATTTTCTGCCATCCAAGTCTGCGAAACACCGTCAAATTCCAGAGTGACCGTCTTGTACGTTTTTCCGTCTCTTGAATCAACCATGGTTCCCAAAGTCGAAGAAACATCCAACTGAGCTACGCGACCATCAACAAGTTCCCAAGCTCCTTCATGGCATTTCAAGAGAATTTCATTCTTATTAATATCGACAAGTGCACCTTCATTTGCCGACGTGCAGTCATACCCATACACACTAGCAAGCATACGAAGCAAATACTGTCTCTTTTTCATACCTTCTTGATAGAACAAGACTGCAGCATCGTCGAGTCTTTCAAACTGCGATTCCGGAAACAGCAATACCTTCATAAAATACGAACGCAACGCATAGGAACGCATAAATCCTTTTGTACTTTCAGAGAGTCCCGCAATTGAACCCGTTTCACCGAGTTCGTTTTTCATCGATTGCAACAAATCAAACGGAAATTCATTCAGCATGCTACGGACATCAGCAACTTCAAGTGCATTCTGTCCGCAAAAGCCAAACATGTTCGCCGTTTCAGTTTCTACCTGTATCTTCGCCGACGCAAAAGACATCCCGGAAGCAACCAGTTTCTGAAGGCGATAAGCCTTCAAATGAGTAAACGCATCAATAACAAAAGAATCCGAATCACGCAAATCAACAATCGCTTTCAACGAAACCGATCCAGAAGATGCAATCAGCATGACAATCGGACTATTCAGCGAGACGCTATCAAACCGGATGACACCATCATTACTCGGACGCATCTCTCCGGTCACAGAATCTTCTACAGCACCGTCAACCTTCACCGTATAAGACGCTCCGTCGACCCATTCCAACGTTGTAGAATCCAACTCTTTCAGCGTTACCATTCCCCCCGCCCAAAAGACATCCTGCGAGAAAGAGGCGTCTATATTTTCCGAAGACGGTTTGGTGTCGATTGCAGCCGGAGCATAATAAGCACGCCCTCTCAAAGAGATATTTTCGTACGCGATAACATTCGGCTCTTCTGAAGAGCCTCCCATCTGCGTCCCCGGAGTCGTTTCCACCTTTGAAATGGCATTCCCTTCGTCAGTGGAGCAGGCCGCGAACACCAAGGCGAGCGGCATCGCCATTTTGCAGACAAACTGCATAGCCATTTTTGAGTAATTCATGATATCCTCCTAACCCTTTTTAGAACTCTTGTTTGTCATGGGGAAAAACTGGATGTTCAGGCGGTACACCTCATCCGTTTCGGTTTCCCTCGTAGCAATTTCAATAATGCGCTTGCGGAACGCATTGATTTCAGCGACGATTTCGTCGTAGGCGCCTTGCGTAATGCCCAAGGTCACGCCTGAAAAATGCCTTTCGTTTTGCGGCACGCCCTCGATTGTATCGAGCGCGAGTTCGCCCATTTGGCGGTGCAGGCCGCGAATCACCGCAGGCGTCACTTCCATGGGCCCCGCCGTGATGGACCTGTTCGTCTGAACGTAATTGCCGTTTTCATCTTTCTGGAGCATATTCGCCTTAATCAGAAAATTCAGCGAATCGCTGACTTCGGCAGCGGTAATTTTAGGGCGACACGCCTTTGCAAGTGCCAGCGGCTTTGCCCCCGGCATAGACGGAGCAAGTTCGCGGAGCACCGGATTTCTCCAGCTATCAAAATAGCGGTACGCATCGGCCTCGACAACTTTCACCTTGCGGCTTTCCGCCATCGCCACCAGCTTCTGGAACGATTCCTTTTTCGCCTTGTCCGACTTCGCATGATCGAAGCGAACCAGTTCGCGGAAAAAGTCCAAGTCGCCACCGGACAAGTGCATCGCAGCACCAACGCGCTCGACAGCCGCTTCACTCAAGTTGAAGCGCCCCTCACTGACGTATTTAAGGTAGACCGGCGAAGAAAATCCCGCCGCAGACGCGAACTCAGGCCAGGTAAATGCAGATTTCGCCTTTTTGTCGGCGTAATAGTCCGCGATATACTGGCGGTAGCTCGTATATTCAAGTATATCTTTCATTTGTCCTCCTCTTAGCCCCCCGAAAACTCGGCCCAAGCTAAGTACATTCTAAATATAATCAATGAATTTTAAAAAAGCAATAGTTTTTACAATAAATTTTTCATTATTTTTCAAAATTTTAAGCATTTTTGAAATTTTGATGTAAAAATTGAAGTTTTTCCACAATAAATAAGCATACAAAAACAATATTGTGCATCTTCTATCAGAAACACCATTTGGCATTTTCAACCCTTGTTGCCTTTTTTCTATTTAAATTTGCTGTATGAACTTTTTCTCGAAAGTAGACCTTCCCGTCACTGATCTCAAAATCAATTACAACAGCCGCTTGGCATTTTTCGGTTCATGTTTTGCAGACAACATTTCGGCGCAATTTACCGCGCGCAAGTTCAATGTTCTTGCAAATCCGTTCGGCACCGTTTACAATCCGGTTTCCTTGGAGAGTCAAATCAAGGCAATCACCGACGGGAAAGTTTTCGGAGAAGACGATGTTTTTCAGGACACGCGATGCGACGGGCTTTGGCACTGCTGGGATGCGCACAGCTCGCTTTCGGGCGCGACGAAAGAAGAATGTATCGGCAAGTTGAACGCAGCGACAACGCAGGCACGGGATTTTTTGCAAAAGGCAGATGCCGTCTTTATTACGCTCGGCACCGCGTTCGTCTACTATTTAAAGGACAGCGGTAAGCCCGTATCGAATTGTCACAGGCAAGACCCGAATCTGTTCACGCGCCGAATGATTTCGGTCGACGAAGCAACCGAAGCCATCCGTGAAATCGTTGAGAATCTGCGCAGGATCACCGCGACCACAGAAAACACCAACAGTCACGAGCCCCGCATTGTGTTCACGGTATCGCCCATCAGACACAAGGGCGACGGCGCACACGGCAACAATCTTTCCAAGGCAACGGTACTGCTCGGCATAGAAAAAGCAATTGCAGAGATTGCCGCGTCGCCTTCGGCTCCTCGCAATGACGCAGTTACATATTTCCCAAGCTACGAAATCGTGATGGACGAACTGCGGGACTACCGTTTTTACGCCGACGACATGATCCATTTGTCCAAAACCGCCGAGGAATACATCTTTGAACAGATGACAGAGACCTACTGCGACAGCACCACCCGCGAGATCATGGCGAAAGTGGAAAAGTTCATGAAAATGGCAAACCACCGTATTCAAGACGAGAGCTCCCCCGCCACGCAGCAACTCAAAAAGAAAATCGCCGTGCAGGCGGCAGAACTTGAAAAGCAAATTCCGGGACTCTCGTTACGCTGACGTTTTCATTTTCGCCCTAAAAAAACGGAACTTTTGGTTTCGGTATATTTACATCTTTTGCAGTCATTTTTGATTATTTTATACACGAGTGATCGTGTGGGGCGATAAAATAAGGAGAAGTAATGATGAGCAATCATCCCATTGCGGGTTTCGCATTGTGCGCGACCCTTCTCGGTGCAGGCCTCACAAGCGCCGTCGCCGCAGATGAAACACTCAGGTCACTGGCAGACAAAAACAACATCTATATCGGCGCCATTCTGAATTCGCAGTGGTTTGGCGGCGGCCTCCCCGGAAACTACGAACAAGTTCACAAGACGCAGTTCAACATCGTCGTTGCCGAAAACGAGATGAAGTTCGACGCAACCGAACCTAGCGAGAATAGGTTCAACTACAACAACGGCGACAAGATGGTCAGGTACGCAAAGCAGAACGGCATGCGCGTCCGCGGCCACGCCCTCGCCTGGCACAGCCAGGTTCCGAACTGGGTGAACAACTACAAGAACGACAAAAAGAAACTTCTCAGCGTGCTCAAGAACCACATCAACAACGTGGTCGGGCACTGGAAAGGCCAGGTGGACGAATGGGACGTGGTGAACGAGGCCATCAGCAACAACGAACCCCAATGGCGTTCCTATTCCGTGTGGTACCAGGGAATCGGCCCCGAGTTCATTGACTCCGCCTTCGTATGGGCGCATGCCGCCGACCCGGATGCGGAACTCTGCTACAACGACTACAACCTGGAACAGGGCATTAACCCGAAGGCCAAGGCAGGCTTCTTGCTGGAACAGGTGAAGCGCTGGGTCGCAAACGGCATTCCTATCCATTGCGTGGGTTCGCAGACCCACGTAGAAGACACCACCACCGACAAGCACTTTATCGGTTCGCCGGACAGTCTTCGCTCGCTTGCCAAGGAACTTGCAAAGCTCAACGTCAAGCTGAAAATCACCGAGCTCGATATCGGATTCAAGAGCGGTATCAATGTCAGCAAGAGCGACCTTGAACGCCAGGGGCAGACCTTCCGCCAGTACCTGGACATCATTCTTGAAGAACCGAATGCAGACACTTACCTCATCTGGGGAGTGTCTGATAAATGGAGCTGGCTTGGCGGCCTAAACAGGCAAAAGGGCCTTATCTACGACGATAACCTGCAACCGAAACCGGCTTTCGACAGCATTATGGTGAGACTCCAGACGTATGAACCGCCGCAGGATACGACAAAGCAAGACACCACGAAAACGGACACGACTAAAACGGATACAACCAAGACTGATACGACATCGAACGATTCTACCATCGCGATCAAGACTATCGCCGGCATGAGCAGCCTTTCGATGCACCTCTCTGACCGCATGCTATTTATTGCAGGCGCCACCGCCGCCAAGGTCGACGTGTTCGACATGCAAGGCCGCCCGGTATTTAGCGCAAAGAACGTGAAGGGTTCTGTCGACTTGAAGGTTGCCGAAGGCATGTACGTGGTTCGCGTGCGCGACGGTTCCAAGAGCCTCACTCAGAAAATTGCGATAAAGTAAAACGCACGGCACTCCACAATTACAACGAATATCAAAAGGCTACGAAACGAATCGCAGCCTTTTTAATATCATGATTTGGAATTCGGTTATTCCCTTTCGTCCCTTTCCTTGTGGTGCCAGTAATCGAGTTTTTCGGCATCTAAGCCGATATGCCTTGCAATAAAAGCCGGATTGCGACCTTGCTTGCGCTGGAATTCGTAATCGCGAAGCGCCTTGATGGCAACCCCGCCCAGAATAACGCACGCGGGCAAGTTGGTGAGCGCCATGCCGCCCATGGTAATGTCGGCGAGAGCCCAACAGGCATCCATCGGAGTCACCGCGCCAAAGAGCACCACCAGGCTGCACAATATATGAATCACCATCATAGCCTTCTTGCCGGGCATTTTCTTCTTGTTGATGTAGGCAATCGCGTTATGCACGTAGTAGAGGTTACCTAAAAGGGTCGTGAAGGCAAACAGCGTCATCGCCACCGTGATAAATACCGGACCCATCGCGCCAAACGTTGTCGAGACCGCCTGCTGCACGTACATGGCACCCGCATTGTCGGCATTCCCCGGCACGCCGGAAACAAGGCACATCAGGGCTGTGGCCGTACAAAGGAAAAGCGTATCGATATACACCGATAGCATTTGCGCAAGGCCTTGCTTTACCGGGTGCGAAACGTGAGCCGCGGCAGCCGCATTCGGGGCAGAACCGACGCCCGCCTCGTTAGAATAAAGGCCGCGCTTGATTCCATACATCAGACAAGAGCCTGCGATGCCACCGCCAATCGCCTGAAAATCAAACGCATCCTGCATAATCGCAACAATCACAGAGGGAATCAAGTTAAAATGTGCAATCAGCATGATGGCCGCAAGAATCACATAGAAAAGCCCCATGACCGGGACAAGGATTCCCGTCGTCTTTACGATGCGCTTGCCACCGCCGAACAGGCAGAAACCCACCAACACCGCAAGGATTATGCCGATAATCCATGGCGTGACCGACGGGTTGTAGAAACTGTATGTTTCGAAAGTCGACTGCAGGTTGTAAGAGCAAAGCAGATTGAAGCCGAACGCGTAAGTAGAAATCAGGAACACCGCAAACACGATGCCCAGCCAGCGGCTATGCAGCGCACTTTCAATATAATACGCAGGGCCACCGTAGCAGCCATTCGTACGACGGTCGCGATGCTTGTACACCTGCGCAAGCGTACTTTCGACAAACGCCGACGATGCTCCGATAATAGCAAGCACCCACATCCAGAAAGTGGCACCGGCGCCACCGAGGCAAATTGCCGTCGAAACACCGATAATGTTGCCCGTGCCTACGCGCGATGCCGTCGACACCAAAAGTGCCTGCAGCGAAGACACGCCACCCGCTTCGTGCGGCTTTTCGACCAGCGTGCGAACCGCCTCCACGAAAAGTCGAATCTGCACGAACCGCGTGCGAATGCTAAAATAGATTCCCGCCGCAGCAAGAACAATAATCAGAATCGGGTAATAAAGAACACTGTCAACCGTGTTCAAAAAATCGACAATCATCGCATCTCCTAACAAAATGAATGCTAAGGAGACAATCTAGAAAAAAAGACTAAACCCTCCAGTGCATTAACAGCGAAAGGAGTTTATCAAAAAAGGCTCCCCGCACTAACACGAGGAACGCCTTTTGAAATGGTGATGCTGCGCGTTAATTACGCACCCAGCTTCGTGAGCCACAAACGACTTGTATTAACAAGTCGTGGTGGCGAGAGCGAAGCCCAATCACAAGTTCATTTCTGAACTTAGGGCTAAGCGGTCAGTTTAGCTCTGATCCAGTTGTTGGCGTTGGCGATGGCACCGGCAATCTTGTCGACTTCCTTGGTACCGGCCTGGGCGCGGTCCGGGCGTCCACCGCCGCGGCCACCGCAAGCAGCGGCAAGGTCCTTGACGAGGTCTCCGGCCTTGATGCCCTTGGCCTGAACGTTCTTGCCTACCATCACGGCGATGCTTCCGTTGCCTTCGCCCTTGTTCGCAATCACGGCGACGCTATCGGTGTCGAGCTTGTTCTGAACGCCGTCCAGCAAGTCCTTGTACTTCTCATCGGGGATAGAAAGTTCGCGAACGTAGAGGTTCACGCCCATCACGTTAATGCCGCCGTTCAAGAGTTCGGCAGCGGCGAGGGTCGCAAGTTCCAGCTTCACGGACTGCAGGCTCTTTTCCAAGTTCTGCGTCTTGGCGAAGCTCTGCTGAATGCGGTCGAGAACTTCGGCATCCTTGCAGCGGAGCTGTTCGCGGAGGGCCGTGAGAATCTGCGTACCGGCGCGGAGCAGCGAGAGCGCGCCTCGGCCAGAGACGGCTTCGATACGGCGCACGCCAGCGGACACGCTGGATTCGCTGATAATCTTCACGAGGCCGATGTTGCCGGTGTTCTGCACGTGCAAGCCACCGCAGAGTTCCTTGGAGAATTCTTCGTTTGCGCAGCCCATCTTCACCACACGGACTTCGTCGCCGTACTTTTCGCCGAACAGTGCCATGGCACCGCTTGCCTTCGCTTCATCAACCCCCATCACCTGGGTGTTGACCGGCAGGCATTCCATGACCTTCGCGTTCACGATGTCTTCCACCTTCTGGATTTCCTCGGCGGTCATCGCGTTGAAGTGGCTGAAGTCGAAGCGGAGGAGTTCGTTCGAGACAAAGCTACCCTGCTGCTGCACATGAGTGCCGAGCACCTGGCGGAGCGCCGCCTGCAGCAAGTGGGTGGCGGAGTGGTTCTTGCGGATGTCGTTACGGCGGTCGTTATCGACGGTCGCCATGAACACAGCGCCCATCGTCGTTTCGTTTGCCGTACCCTTCTTCACCTTACCGCGGCAGAGAGCGGTGTCGTTCACCTTCACGGTGTCGAACACGTCAATTTCGAGGTCAGCAGAAACGAGCGTTCCCTTGTCGCCGACCTGGCCACCCATTTCAGCGTAGAACGGAGAAGTTTCGAGCACGATGCTCAAAACGCCCTTGTCTTCACGCCAGCGGACGACCTTCGTTTCGCAAGCGGAAAGTTCGTAGCCCACGAACTTGGTGCTTTCTTCGCTGTACTGCGTCCAGCCTTCGGTACCCATGGTGTTGATGCCCTGCTTCATGTTGGCACGGGCGCGGGCCTTCTGTTCTTCCATGCACTTGTTATAGCCTTCTTCGTCAATGGTCAGGCCCTTTTCTTCGGCAAGAATGCCGGTGAGGTCCGGCGGGAATCCGTAGGTATCGTAAAGCAGGAACACCTTGTCGCCCGGCACGGTCTTTGCGTCGCCGAGTTCAGCCACGATGCCGGCGAAGCGTTCGAGACCGGCGTCCAGCGTGCGGATAAAGCTTTCTTCTTCGCTCTTGATCACAGAGGCGACGAATTCCTTGCGCTCGCGGATTTCCGGGAAGGCATCGCCCATGGTATCGGCGAGCACCTGCACGAGCTGGCAAATGAACGGCTTCTTCTGGCCGAGCAGGCGGGCAAAGCGGCTAGCACGGCGCAAAATGCGGCGGAGCACGTAGCCACGGCCTTCGTTGCTCGGGAGAGCGCCATCGGCAATAGCGAAGGAGATTGCGCGGATGTGGTCGGCAATCACGCGGTGCGGAGTACCGGCTTCGCCATCGTTATACGGAACGCCACTAAGTTCAGCAATCTTTGCGATAATCGGGGTGAACACGTCGGTGTCGTAGTTGCTGGTCTTGCCCTGCAAAATAGCGCAGATACGTTCGAAGCCCATACCGGTATCGACGTTCTTCGCCTTCAGCGGAATCAGGGAGCCATCGCTCACGCGTTCATACTGCATGAACACGTTATTCCAAATTTCAATGTAGCGGTCGTTTTCGCCGTTCACGCCCTTGATCGGGTCCTTGAACGTTTCGGCCTGCGTAGCGAGGTCGCCGCGGTCGTAGTGGATTTCGGAGCAGGGGCCGCACGGACCGGTGTCGCCCATTTCCCAGAAGTTGGAGTGAGCGTCAAAGCGCATGATGCGGTCATCCGGGAGGCCGGACACGTCCTTCCAAATCTGCCAGGCTTCGTCATCGTCCTGATAGACCGTTGCAAACAGGCGTTCCTTCGGGAGCTTCCACACTTCGGTCAAAAGTTCCCAGGCCCAGGCGATAGCTTCTTTCTTGTAGTAGTCGCCGAAGCTCCAGTTGCCGAGCATTTCGAAGAAGGTGTGGTGGTAGTTGTCGCGGCCCACCACGTCGAGGTCGTTGTGCTTACCGGACACGCGGAGGCACTTCTGGCTGTTGCATACGCGTTTCCAGCCCTTCGGATTATCGCCCAGGAAAATCGCCTTGAACTGGTTCATGCCCGCGTTCGTGAACATGAGCGTCGGGTCGTCATGCGGAACCACCGGCGAAGAACGCACAAAGAGGTGGCCCTTGGATTCGAAGAACTTGATGAAAGATTCGCGCACCTGCGCAGAAGTCATAGTAGGCATAATGTGTCCCTTTTATTTTTCGGGCGTAAATTTAGAAATTTCAGCCCATTCTCGCAAATGGCCTTACTAAAATAGGGGCTTTCTTCCGCTCACCGCTGTATACAAAAAATATTCTTTTAGCCCTAGCCTTTAGATTTGAGCATTTCTAAAATTGGCGTCGTATGCAAGTGCAAGTCAAAGACCGCTCCTTATTAAGCCTTTCGTGGCCGTTGTTCATTACCTTCGGTATCGCGACCTGCCAGCCCATGATGGACAGCTGGTTTTTGTCGCGCACCTCCGAAACAGCGGCTGCGGGCGTGGGGGCATTAATGCCCGTCCTGGGCGCACTATTCATGGCTATTAACGCCTTCGCCCAGGCAGGGGCGAGCATCGCCTCCCAATTCATCGGAGCAGAACGCCCCAAACAAGCAGGCACCACCCAGACTATGGTGTTGTTGGGTAGCCTCTTGCTCGGTATCGCCATCACACTGGTCATTATCCCCCTGAACAACCAGATTGTGAGCTGGATGGGGCTTTCCGGCGAGGCCGCCCTGCACGCCCGCGACTTCTTGCACGTTGTCTCTTTCGGCTTCGCATTCCGCGCCCTGCAATCTAGCCTCACCTCTCTAATTGCCACTCACGGACTTACCGTCTGGAACCTGTTCGGCAACATCATCACGATTATATCGAACGCCATCATGAACGTCATCTTCTTGAACGGATACCTCGGTTTTCCACAGATGGGCGTGAAGGGCGTGGCACTTGCCACCATGCTTTCGTGGCTCATTGCGGCAAGCATTCTGTTCGTTATCTTACGCGTCAAGGTTCACCACAAGATTCGCCGTACCGATCTTAAACGTTCCCGCGTCATTTTGCCGGACTGGATCCGCATCGGGTTCCCCGCCGCCGTCGAACCGGTGAGTTTCCAGATTTTCCAGGTGGTGTTGACCGCCATTGTGGTGCATTTGGGCATTATCGCCATGACCGCCCGCATCTTCAGTGCCAACTTTGCTATGCTGGCCGTAATCTTGAGTGTGGGCCTGAGTAGCGGCAATCAGATTCTGGTCGCCCACCTTGTCGGCGCCCACGACTTCGACAAGGCCAACCGCAGACTCCACCAGAGTCTTATCGCCGGTAGCGCGAGTGGACTTATCGTAGCCATTGTCGTCGCCATTTTCGGGACCCAGTTGCTGTCGTTCTACACCAGCGACCCCGAAGTGATTCGCCTAGGCAGGCTTTGCCTTTGGTGCGACGTGATTCTGCAGCCCTTCAAGGCGGCCAACATGGTCATCACCTCGGCACTCCGCGCCTCAGGCGACTCCAAGTTCCCCGCCATCGTGGGTTCTGCCATGATGTGGACCTGCGGCCTGGGCACCGCCCTTCTGCTCGCCTTCGGCCTAGAACTCGGTCTGGTCGGCATCTGGCTCGGCATGGCCGCCGACGAATTCTACCGCTCCATTGTCAACTATATCCGCTGGCGCGGCGGAAAATGGAAAGAATACGGCGTAGTTTAAGCATTTTTATCACGCTTTTTTGCACATACCTTTCTTTTTTTATTTTTACATTGTATATTATAGGTATGTTCAATAAAGTAGTGTACAAGACTCTTCGTTTAATGAACACGGCAAGCCTTTTAGCCGTGTGTTTGCTTTGTAGTCTTGCCACCGGAGTCTGGGCCCAAGACAACTTGGACAAGCCCGTAAACGACGTAGAAGTGTTCCGTCCCGAAAAGCGCGACACCAAGGTGCAGCTGGTGGATTCCACCAAGAGCAACGCCGTCACCTTGAACGTTGACATTTTCGCCGATGGCATGGTTGGTTCATACTATATTCTGTGGGACGAGGTTGACCTTTCCGAAGACATCAAGAAGCAGATGACCACCCGCGACTTCGCTCGCGACGAATTCTTTATGCAGAATATCGACCGCGAACAGTTCGAACAGGAACGTCTGTTGCAACTCTTCGAAGACAAGAAGAAGCAGTACTTTGCAATCTTCCCCGAAGAAGCCCTCAAGATGCTTGAAGACCAGCAGAAAGACCAGTAGAATCAGTTGGCAGTCGGCAGAACTTAGAGCTTAGAAATAGCAAGAATGTTTTCAAACGAACAAAATTTTGCCGATTGGCAACTTTGCGGTTTCGGCGGCTCACCCGCATTTCTCTTTGACAGTATCGAAAGCACTCACAGCTTAATGAAATCGCGTGCGGCAGCAGGCGATATCGTTCCTGGTGCATTGATTGTCGCCGACAGGCAAACGGCGGGCCGCGGCCGCCACGAGCGCACCTGGGACTCCCCTGCCGGGCAGAACCTTTACTTCAACATTTTGATTCCTCTTGAAGGGATTCCACTTGCATCGGCACCGCAAATTACGCAAGTAGCAGCCCTTACTTTTGCCGAAGTATTCAGGAGCCTTCAAGACGACGCTAACGCACAAGGCCTCGGCAACAGGAGTCTCGGTAAGGTCTCCGTCAAGTGGCCGAACGACATTCTGTGCGGCAAGCACAAGTTCTGCGGAATTTTGGCTGAGGTTGTTTACGTGAAAAAGCTGATGCCGAAACAAGTTCGGCATGACGTGAGTGGCCAAGTTCGGCATGACGTGAGTGGTCAAGTTCATCCGGCGATTAGCATGGGTGTGGGAATCAACGTGAATAGCAGTCCGCTGGACTACGCACACCTGGGACGCGCCGTCACGACGCTGAAGGACATCTGCGGTCAAAGCATCAACCGAGAAAAGTTGTTGCAAATGTTGATTGCGAACCTGGAGCGGGCCGTCGGACAATTCCGTGCCTTCGGCATTCGCCCGTGGGTCGCCGCGTGGAAACGTATGGACCAATTCATAGGCGCTCGCGGAACAATCATCGTGAACAACCGCTGCACCGACCAAAACCGTAATAGCGGCGAAGGCGCCACCCAAAAGACCGGCCGTATTCTCGACATGCTAGATGACGGCAGCCTACTCTTTAAATGCGACGACGGCTCCGTCGAAACAGTCTATTCCGCCGATTTGGAAATCTAAGCGGGCGGGCTCCGTGAGCGAAAAGCGACTCGTATTAACGAGTCGTGTTCGCGAGAGCAAGCGCTCGGGGACGTACTTATATGATTGGGCGCGAGCGGGCTTACGTGAGCCATAAAGCCCCAAGCGTTAAGCTGGGGCGGTGGCGAGAGCGAGCGCTCGGGGGACGTTCTTATATGATTGGGCGCGAGCGGGCTCATAAACAACAAGCCCCGGAGCGATCGCTTCGGGGCCCGTTGTTTGGTGTATTGAGTACTCTAATTATCTCGTCACTCTTACAGACTGCATCTGGCCAGTGGTACGGCAGCGCAGGTAGTAGATGCCGGAGCTCTTCACAGCGCTAGAGGTCTGGAGGATTTCCTTGGCGGCATCGAATCCGTAGGCAGTGAGCACGCCCATGTGGACACCGTTCTGGTCAAACACGTGGTAGTCCTGACGGCTGTTGTTGTCGAACTTGACATTCTGCTGCATGAACTGCGGATCACCGGCATCACCCTTCACGAAATTGATGTAGTCGATGTCGAAGTATTCCTGCGTCACTTCCATGCGGAGGATATGCTTGCCGGCCGGGAGAGTCACCTTCTTGCTCACGTCAGTGAATTCGTCGTAGCTGGTTCCCGTGACTTCGAAGTCGGCGAGAGCCTTGCCGTCGAGGGAGAGCGTGAATGCGCCCGTGCCTTCGGTAGCGACAGAAGCAACCGCGGTGTATTCGCCCGCTTCGGCAACGTTGATGGTGTATTCGTACCAGTCGCCGGTATTGTTGTAGCCGAGAGCAACGCCAGTAGCCTTCTTGTAAAGGTCGGCACCGGTATCCTTGCGGTAGTCGGAATCACCGTGGTTTTCGCCATCGTCGGCATAAGAAGCGTTGCTCGTGCCGTCTTCGTTCTTGCCCTTACCCGGAACGTCGAAGTCTTCGACTTCAATCTTGCCCGGGACAGCGAGAGCTTCGCCCTTGAACGGAGTCTGCGGTTCAGGTTCAACCGGAGTGATTTCGCCCGTAGGAAGGCCCGTCGTGTTCACGCCCTTGTTCTTGGAGAGGTAATCCTTCAACCAAGTCATGGCCGGACGGTCCTGGCCGTTCCTGATAATACCGGAGTTACCGCCAGAGGTCCAAGTAGAACCGTAGATGTAACCCCAGAGGGTGATACCGGCAATGTGTTCATTTTCCATGAAGTAGGAGATCTGCTGAGAGTAGCAGTTCTTCTGGTCGTTATCGTCGTTAGAAGCGATATCGTATTCAGAGATGAACATCGGCATCTGGGTCTTGTTCCAGATTTCTTCAATCGCGCTCTTGAGCGTATTGATGTTCAAGCAGGAACCGCCACCGCCCTGGCCACCAGCCTGACCGCCGGAAACCTGCATATCGTGAGCCTGCAAGCCATAGGCGTCCACCGGAGCGCCAGCTTTCTTAAGCTTCTGGATAAGGTCGATACCTTCGTTCTTCTGCCACTGAACGGTATTGTAGTCGTTATAGATGAGGATTGCATTCGGCCAACGTTCACGGGCCATCTTGAATGCGGTCACCACGAATTCGTAGTTACCGTTGTCGCCACCGAGAGCCGCGATGATATTGTTGTTCTTGCCGTAGCCAGAGTGGTAGCTGCCGCCCGACTTAATGGCTTCGTTCACCACGTCAATCATTTCGAGTTCGGGGTAATGCTGCTTGACGGCATCCATCCAGTTCGTGATGGCGGTCTTGGTATCGGCAGCGCTAAGGCCATTCAACCAGTTGGGGTACTGGGAGCCCCACACCAGAGCGTGGAACTTGAAGTGGCCACCGTTGTTCTTTGCCCAGTTATAGGCAGCGTCGCAACCAGACCAGTTGTAACGACCGCGGGTACCTTCGATGGATGCCCACTTACATTCGTTTTCTGCTGTGATCTGGTTCCACAACTGCGTAAAGTCGCTACGGACCTGGCCGTTAGTGGTAATGTTACCGACGAATTTGGCTGCACCATCAGCCAAGCCCGGACCGGCAAAAGAGAAAGTTGATGCTGCGAGAGCGACCGCAGCAACCTTCGTTGCTGTAGAGATTATCTTTTTCATATCCACACATCCTTTTGATGGTTTTTCATCCCAAAAACCATTATTAATATATTCCCTAAAAAGGGCGTTTTTTCACGGAAAAAGGGGATTGTCATGGACAATATGTCCATAAAGGCGTAAACAAAAGGAAACAAGTCCCGGAGCATTCGCCCCGGGACCCGTTGTTTGGTGTATTGAGTTTTGAAATTTACCTAGAAATTCTCACAGACTGCATTTTTCCGGTCCAGCGGTTACGCAGGTAGTAGATACCGGAAGCCTTGATGTCGCCCGTGTTCTGGAGAATTTCGGCAGCGCCTTCGAAACCGTAGGCCGAAAGCACGCCCAAGTTCACGCCATGCACGTCGAACACGAAGTAGTCCTGCAGGCCGTTTTCACCGATCTGGATGCTCGGCTGGACAAACATCGGATCATCTTCGATTTCAATCGGTTCGGGGTCGGTAGCATCTTTACCCTTCACGAAGGTGAAGTAGTCGATGTCGAACCAGGAGCCAGTCACCGTCATGCGGAGGATATGCGTGCCGGCCGTGAGGGACACGTTAGCCTTGACCTTGTTGTAGTCGTCGTAGTTTTCTTCGCCGGACTTTGCTGCAGGAACAGTAATCACGTTGGTGAGTTCCTTGCCGTCGAGAGAAAGCTGGAAGCTGGAAGTCGAACCTGCGGCAGCCACGGCTGCGAACATGGTGTAGTCGCCCGCTTCTTTTACGTTCACGGTGTATTCAAGCCAATCGCCTTCGCTGTTGTAGCCCACGATGATGCCGGTCGCCTTCTTGTAGAGGTCAACACCCGTCGTGTCCTTGCGGTAATCCGTCACGTCGCCGTGATTTTCGATATCGCTTTCGCTGTAAGAAACGTTACTCACGCCATTGGTTTCGCCGACACCGGAAATATCAAAGTCTTCGGCTTCGATTTTGCCCGGGATGTCGAATGCAGAGCCCTTGAACAACTTGCGCGGCACAGGTTCGACCGGAGTGAGCACACCCGTCTTGAGGCCAGTCGTGTTCACGCCCTTGTTGCTCTTGAGGTACTCCCTCATCCACTTCAAAGCGGCGCGGTCCTGGCCATTCTTGACAATGCCGGAGCAGCCACTCGCAGTGCCGTTACAGTCGAGCCACGTGCGACCATAAATGTAGCCCCAAATGGTAATGCCGGCAATGTGTTCGTTTTCCATGAAGTGAGAAATCTGTTCGGAGTAGCACTGCTTCTGGATATTATCATCGGTAGTCGCAATGTCGTATTCGCTGATGAACATCGGGGTCTGGGTCTTGTCCCAGATTTCCTTGGTAATGCTCTTGAGCGTATTGATGTTCAAGCAGACGCCGCCGCCACCGGTACCGCCCTGGCCACCGCCCTGGCTCATCATGTCGTGGGCCTGCAAGCCGTATGCGTCGACCGGAGCACCGTTTTTCTTGATGGTCTGGATAAGCTGAATACCCTGGTCCTTGTTCCACTGGACGGTGTTGTAGTCGTTATAAATGAGGATAGCCTTCGGCCAACGTTCACGGGCCATCTTGAAGGCCGTCGTTACGAACTGGTAATTGCCACCGTTATCGCCACCGAGTGCCGGAATGATATTGTTGTTCTTGCCATAAGGAGAATGATAGCTGTTGTTGCCCGTGCGGATAGCTTCGTTCACCACGTCGATCATTTCGAGATCGGGGTAATGTTCCTTGACCGCATCGAACCAGGCGGTAATCGCCTTCTTCGTTTCGTCTGTGCTAAGGCCATTGAGCCAGTTCGGATACTGGGAGCCCCACACCAAAGCGTGGAACTTGAAGTGACCCCCGTTCTGCTTTGCCCAGTTATAGGCAGCATCGCAGGCACCCCAGTTGTAACGGCCACGAGTACCTTCGACGGAACCCCACTTACAGCCGTTTTCGGCCGTAGCCTGGTTCCAGAGCGCAGTAAAGTCTGAGCCGACACTATTACTCTGGGTAATGTTACCAATGAACTTGGCTGCGCCATCGGCAAGGCCGGGGCCAGCGAACGACGGAACGGCACAAGAAAGCGCGACCGCCAAAGCAGAGAAAGAAAGTTTCTGTTTCATGAAACCACATCCTTTTTTAAAGTTACACCATGCTCCTATAAAATTATCTCGGCAAAGGCGGAATCGCTCACGGTCTTCAAGGATTTCCATTGATAAAATATCCATAATAATGTAAAGAGCAAGAAACGAGCCCCGCAGCATTCGCCGCGAGGCCCGTTGTTCGGTTTATCTTTTCAAGAGAGAAATTAAGAGTGAAATAGAGACGAGCGGCCTTATTTTGTAATTCGAACAGATTGCATTTTGCCTGTAGTGCGGCTGCGCAGGTAGTAGATGCCCGAAGACCTGATAGCGCTAGAAGACTTGAGCAGGTCGGATGCGGCATTGAATCCATAGGCCGAAATCAGTCCCAAGCGGTTACCTTGCATGTCGAACACGTAGTAATCTTGAAGTTTGTTGTTCGTGAGTTCAAGGTTCTGGCCGATAAAGGTTTCCTGGCCCGGATTTTCAATCGGTTCGGGGTCGGTTGCGTCCTTGCCCTTCACGAAGGTGAAGTAGTCTACGTCGAACCAGGCGCCCGTTACATCCATGCGGAGGATGTGCTTGCCTGCCGGGAGAGTCACGTTGGCCTTGACCTTGTTGTAGTCGTCGTAATTTTCTTCGCCTTCCTTGGCGGCAGGAACCGTAATCACGTCGGTGAGCGCCTTGCCATCGAGGGAGAGCTGGAAGCTGGAAGTAGAACCTGCGGCAGCCACGGCAGCAAACATCGTGTAGTCACCTGCATCACCCACGTTCACGGTCCATTCGAGCCAGTCGCCTTCGCTGTTGTAGCCCACGATAACGCCAGTCGCCTTCTTGTAAAGGTCGACACCGGTATCCTTGCGGTAGTCGCTGTCGCCGTGATTTTCGGAATCATCGCTATAGGACTGGTTGCTCGTGCCGTCTTCGTTGACGCCCTTGCCCGGGATATCGAAATCTTCGGCCTCGACTTTACCCGGAATGGCAATCGGTTCTCCCTTGAACGGAATCTGCGGTTCGGGTTCAACCGGCGTGAAGGTCACATCGTTCTTGCCCTTGCTTAAGTTGTTCGCAAAGTATTCTTCGAGCCAGTTCATGGAAGCGCGCTTGCGGCCATCTTTTTCAATAAGGCCGGTGTTTGCAACCCAGGTAGAGCCGTTGATATAGCCCCAAATGGTAATGCCTGCAACCCACGGAGTTTCCCACATGAACGGAATCTGGTTTGCGTAATCGTTTTTCTGTTTGGTATCGTCCGCTTCGCCGATATCGTATTCCGAAACGAGGAGCGGGAGGCCCGTCTCGTTATGGATTCGAGTCATCTTGCTTTCGAAATCGTTCTTGCTCATGCCCTTACAGTCGTGAGCCTGCTGGCCGTAGGCATCGACCGGAGCACCGTTCTTGACAATAGTCTGGATGAGTTCGATACCTTCGTTGATCTGCCAGGAAAGCGTATTGTAATCGTTATAGATGAGCACGGCTTTTGGCCAGCGTTCGCGGGCCATCTTGAAAGCGGTGGTGATAAAGTCGTACTGGTGCTTGCCATTTACAACGCGGTCACCGCCGAGGGCTTCGATAATGTAGGAGCCGCCGCATTCGGTATCGTCGGTGCTGTGGCCTTCGGCACCTGCAGCAGGCTTGCCGTAACCGGAGTGGTAGTTGTCACCGGCCCAGATGGCTTCGTTCACCACGTCGATGTATTCGAGGTCAGGGAACTTGGCCGCAACGGCATCGAACCATTCGGTAATGTACTTCTTGGTGAGTTCTACGGTAATGCCCGGATTTTTCTTTTTGCAGAGGAAGTTCGGGTACTGCGAGCCCCAAACGAGAGCGTGGAACTTGAAATGGCGTTCACCCGGTTTTTCCTTGGCCCACTTGTAGGCGCTTTCGCACTTGTCGAAGTTGTCCCAGGCGAACTTACTTGTACCGCTGTTACCGTTAGAAAGGGAATGGATAGAGCCCCACTTACAGCCGTTTTCGGGAGTAATCTGGTTCCAGTATTGGGCAAAGTCGCTACGGATTTGGCCGCCCGTAGTAATATTGCCCAGGAATTTTGCACCGCCATCGGCCATTGCCGCATTAGCAACAGTCGCAAGGCCTGCAATGGCTGCAAAAGCAAGAGAGAGGGATAGCTTTTTCATAACCAACATCCTTTAAAAACGTGAACACCTAAGTTAAAGGTACTTTACAAAACGGGATTTTTTCCACATCAAAGGAAAGATTGCATGGACAACAAATCCATACACACCAACACCCCCTACCCCACAAAACGCTTTTTACACGGAAATGTGTAAGATTTATCCGTAGTTTCGCAAACTTTACGCAAAATATATTGCATTTCGGCAATAAATGTGTAAATTTATTATGGAGTGAAAACAAAAGGGTATCATAAAAAAGGAGTATTTATGCGTAACCCCAAATTCGCAAGTATCGCTAGCCTGGCACTGTTCGGCTTGTTCAGCAGCCAGGCTTTTGCCTGGAGCATTGACGGCGTGGTCAAATCCAAGGTTTCCGGCCGTTTGCTCGGCGGTGTAAAAATCAACACATTCAACTTCGGCGGCTATGAAACCACTAGCGCCGAAGATGGCACATTCCGCCTCAGCAGCGATGGCAACACGGGCATTGTCGCCAACGCCTACACCGCAAATGTCGCCCTCCACATGGAAGGCAACATGCTCACCATTTATAACGCGGACGCACGTTCTCTCAGCGTGTCCGTGATCAACTCCCTTGGCAAGGTTCTCAAGAAAAGCAACATCGAAAACGTCCAGGGAATCGTCTCCCTCGACTTGGGCAAGCTTGCAAAAGGCGCGAAGTTCATCCGCGTCAGTGCAGACAACCGCAACAGCACCTTTATGTTGACCGACAAGGGTGCAGTCAAGGCTCTCAAGAAAGAAGGCGACCTGTTGCCGATGCTCCAGTTCGCGCTGGATGGTTATGCCAACTTTGTCTACCAAATGCAGAGCGAAACCGAGACCGGCGTGACCATCGAAATGGTAAGGCCCTCTGCCGACGCTTCTTCCAGCTCTGAAGCTATTGAACCGCCGAAATCTTCTAGCTCTCAACAGGTTGAACCGCCGAAATCTTCCAGCAGCGCCGGCAGCGACGAACCTATCGTAGTCGATTGCTCCGGCAAGACTGCAAAGGTCGGAGATAAGCAAAACATGTCCGTGACCGTCGATGGCAAGCAGCGCACCTTTATTATGCACATTCCGAGTGCCTACAAGGGCGACAAGCCCGTACCGCTCGTTATTGACTACCACCCGATTGGCGGTTCCGGCAATGGCGAATTCGGAAGTTCTCCGTACAAGGCCAAGACTGACCCCGAAGGCGTAATCACGCTTTACCCGGACGGCACCAGCAAACCGGGTGGAATGGGTAACGGCTGGAACGTCGGCCCCTGCTGCTCCAACGATGACGACGTCAAGTTCTCTTACGCAATGATTGACAAGCTCAAAGAAATCGCCTGTATCGACCCGCAGCGCATTTACGCAACCGGTTTCTCGATGGGTGGCGGCATGAGCAACCACGTGGCCTGTATGATGTCCGACGTCTTTGCAGCAGTCGCTCCGGCAGCTATGGACTTGAACAAGACCAACAGTGCACAGTGCAAGATGTCTCGTCCGATCTCTGTCATCAACTTCCGCGGTACAAATGACCCTGTCTGCAAATACCAGGGCGGCGATAGCGGATTCAATGACGGTCTGAACTTCTTGGGCGCCGAAGGCACCTTCAAGTTCTGGGCTGAAAAGAACGGCTGTACCGGCGCTCCGACCAAGAACGCCAATGGTTGCGACGAATACTCCAACTGCCAGGATGGCACGAAGGTTGTTCTCTGCACCAAGCAGGGCGGTGGCCACGACTACGGTGACGCAAGCATCGGCTGGCCGTTCCTGAAGCAGTTCACCCTGCCGGCAAGCTTCGTGAAGTAAGTTCTCTCTCACAAACGAATCTTAGTACTCCTAAGAATACCTCCTAAAAAACCAACCAAAGAATCTCCCGCTTGCGCGAGAGATTCTTTTTATATAAACAGCCGATGGGGTATGAGCACTCCAAAAGGTTAATCAGCCATCGGCTGTCCTTCGTCTCGACGGCAAGCTTTTGCTTGCCGCCTCAACTCGGCGATATTATAGATACGAACAAAGACCTTTGCGGATTGGGAATGCCGATGCTGACATGCGGCAGCATGACAGCGGGCAGTAAGGGTCTGCATGAGCGCCGAGTGGAAGCGACAAGTATCAACTTGTCACTGGAACGAAGGACGAGCAAAGGCTTTATAACCTTTTGGAGTTCTCTTAAACCTTTGCTCGTATTTCTTATAAGGAAACGTCCCGGAATTTCTTCCGGGGCGTTCATTGCATGGGGAGTGGTGTTTCGGGGTCCCGGATCAAGTCCGGGATGACAATTACTTTACGTTGATGCGGTAAGCCGTACCCGTCTTAGTTTTCACCAAATAAGTACCTGAGCGCTTGACCGCGGCCGTTGTCTTGGCCTGCAAATCTTCGATACCAACTGTCGTAAATTTAGTAACAAGTCGGCCCTGCATGTCAAACACACTGTAGTCGCGGACTGCATTATTTGCCATTTTTACGCTACCCGGCAGAATCGGGGTCCGACCTTCGGTTTCCTCATTGGCTTCTTCGGTAATATCCTTGTCCGGCTGGTTTTCGTAAATCTTCTTGATTTCTGTTTCGCCGTACTTAGCCGGGGCGATTTCCTTGTTCCAGCCAAAGTTCCTGAAGCCGAGCAAGGAGTATTCGGTCGGGTCGTTCAGCTTTTGGCGAATCGGAGCCAGGCGGAAGGTGTGAGAATATTCGCGGTTAGCCTTGAGCAGGTACGCATCGAGCGGCTGGGCACCCCAGGAATTGATACCGCCAACGCCCATCTGGTGCAAGTCTACGCGGAGCGTAATGTCCTTGTCACGCTTGAGTTCCCACGGGAGCTTTACGTTGGAAAGCTGTTCCGGAGTGTAATGCTGGGCGCTGAATTCCATGCGCGGGTTACCCACAATCATCAGGCCCTTGCCGTCGTTGTTGGTGAGCGTTGCCCACTTGACGTCGGTGCGCTGGCCGGTTTCGCCGATTTCCATGTACGTGACCGTCATAGAATCGGCAAGCGTCGAATAGAGGCCCATGAAGCTTCCGCGGTTACGGCCCATGTAGTTTTCGTCGGGGCCGCGACCAAACCAGCGGACCTTTTCGTAGCCACCCGGCACGGTAAAGATTGTACCCACGTTCGGCAAGTAGCTCTTGGAGCCATCGGGATTGAGCGTGTAGCTCACCACGATATCGCCACTACCGTATACATAGTAAGTCATCTTCATCTTGGTGCTGCCCACGTCGGGGAACGTGAAGTTGAAGGTCACCTGGGTTTCTTGCTGAGAAACTTCCTTGACTTCGGAGGTCACGTTGCGCTTCAGGCTTGCCTTACGCCATTCGCCATGTCCCTTTTCCATATTGAAGCCCTTGTCGTTGTCAATCGGGGCACGCCAGAAGTTCGGAATACCGCCGTTCTTGATAATGGTATCGTTACCGAGAACATAGCTTGCAAGCGTGCCGTTCTTTTCGTCGAAGCGAATCTTGAAATCTTTGCCCTCGATTTCGAGGCCGTTCGCCTTGTTCACCTTGTAAGTCGGCAAGGTGCTGATATCGATTTCAGTAGACCAGAGCTGGCCCAAATCAATGCCGAACTGTTCGTGGGCAATGCTATAGCCGGCCTTAGCCCAGAGTTCATCGTTCTTGAGGCGGAAATCGAGATCCAAGAAGTACTCGGCACCAACTGTGGTTTCGATTTTCGGCATGTCAATCGTGATTTCTTTCTTTTCGTTCGGGCCAACGTTCATCTGCGAACCGCTCAGTTTGCCCTCCTTGATGACCTTGCCGTTTTCCTTGATAGACCAGTAGCCATCGAGGAAATCTCCCAGGTTCTTGTAGAGGTAGCGGCTTTCGATCTGAATCTTGCCCTTGGCGGCGTCGACGTTCTTGACGCGAACCTGTGCATACTGATACTTGACTTCCCAAATTTCGGGCTGCAAGGCGCGATCCGGGAACACGAGGCCGTTGGCGCAGAAGTTGTCATCGTTCTGCCAGTCACCCCACATGCCGCCGAATTCAAAGTACGGCGTACCCTTGTGGCGGAGTCCCTGGTCAATGAAGTCCCAAATAAAGCCACCGAAGCTGCGCGGGTTGCCGTAGAAGGCATCCATATATTCTTGCAGGTCGCCAACGGAGTTACCCATGGCGTGTTCGTATTCGCAAAGCATAATCGGCTTGTTGGCGTCCTTATAGTTACGCACGGCGTCGGGGCCATAGTACATCCAGCTGTTCACATCGGCGTTATTCCAGTCGCCTTCGTAATGCACAAAGCGGGTGGAGTCAATCTGATGGGCACGTTCACGTTCAGAGGCAAATACGTTACCGTTACCGGCTTCGTTACCCAAAGACCACAGAATAATGCAGGGGTGGTTCTTGTCTCGCTGCACCATGGAATTCATACGGTCCACAGCGGGGGCACGCCAGTCGTCGCTATTCTTGGGCAAGCTGCCGTTTGCACCATGGCTTTCGACGTTTGCTTCGTCAATCACATAAATACCGTACTTGTCGCAAAGATCGTACATGTAAGGGTTATTCGGATAGTGCGACATACGCAGCGCGTTAATGTTAAAGCGCTTCATGAGAATCACGTCTTTTTCCATGCGATCGTATGTAACCGCGCGGCCGTTATCCGGGTCGAGTTCATGGCGGTCAACACCATGGAATTTCACCGGCATGCCGTTCACGTACAAGCGCGGAGCACCGTTATCCTTCTTGATTTCGATCTTGCGGAAACCGATCTTGTTGCTTTCGACCTGAATTACCTTGCCGCTAGCATCTTTAATGGCAAGTACCGCCGTATACAGGTTCGGCGTTTCGGCAGACCAGCGGTCCGGCTTTGTAATCGGGAGTTCAAAGTGCACGCTCTTTTCACCCTTCGAACCAATGCCAGAAACCTTCTGTGCCGACGGGGAAATCACTTCGGTACCTTTGTCGTTGTACAGGGAAAGTTCCACAGTGAATTCGCTGGAAGCCGAGCCCGTAGAATTGTAAATCCAGGCTGTCGTCTTCAGCAAGCCATCGGTATAGTTGTTCGTGAGCGTCGCATCGATCTGGAAATCCTGAATATGCACTTCAGGGACTGCATACAGGTACACATCGCGGAAAATACCGGCGAGACGAATGAAGTCCTGGTCTTCGAGCCAAGAACCATCGCACCAGCGGAACACCTGAACAGAGACGTTGTTTTCGCCTTTGCGCAAGTACTTGTTGATATCGAATTCATGGTCCGTAAAGGTGTCTTCGGCGTAGCCTACGTAGTTGCCGTTCACCCAAACGTAGTAGGCAGATTCCACGCCTTCAAAGTGCAGGCGAATGCGTTTGCCGCTCCACTTTTCGGGAATGGTGAAGTTACGGCGGTAATGGCCCACCGGGTTAAAGTTGGTAGGGGCTGCAGGTGCAGACACGTTATGGGTCTGCGCCCACGGGTAAACCACGTTGGTGTAAATCGGGTGGTCGTAACCAAACAGTTGCCAAGACGACGGCACCGGAATTTCGTTCCAGCCGGACACATCGTAGTTGTCTTTGTAGAAATCGTTATTGCGCTGGGCGGGCTTTTCAACATGGAAAAATTTCCACTTACCCGAAAGTGTCTGGTACCACTCAGAAGCGTGGCGGTCACCCTTCACGGCCTCTTCGACCGTAGAGTACGGCATAGACGTGACGTGCGGCGTAAGCGCATTCACCGCAAACACACGCGGTTTGCCGTTCCATTCATCGTTGGGTTGAGCAATTGCCGTAGTTGCAAACGTAGCGCACAACGACGCGCACGTTACGGCAGACGAAACCAAGAACCTTTTCATGATAAACCTCACTTAATCATCCACACCAATAAAAAAATACCCCTTTTTAAGGGGTATTTACACGCTGTTTACACAATTTCTGTTGACATTTTATCAAAGGTGCTAACTAACGGACTTGTACGCGGAGGGTCTTGTTCAGGCCCGCGGCACGCAAGATGTACATACCGCTTGCGAACCCAGCATTCTTAAGGGTTGCAGCCATGTTCGCACCGGATTCTACGCGACCGAGGAACTTGCCGGTGGCGCCGAACACGTTGTAAGACGCTGTCTGCGGGGCAAGCTTTACGTTCTTCGCAATAGAAGTCGTGGTGTCGTTCGGATCGGTAAACTGAATCCAGTCCACGTTCAAGTAGGCACCCGTAATCAGGAGCTTGAGCACGTGTTCGCCCTTCTTGAGTTCCGCAGAACCAACATCCACCACCTTATACGTCGTCCATACGCTGTCAACCTTCGGGGCAACAACCAATTCCGTGATTTCCTTGTCGTCAATGAACAGCTGCATTGCAGAAGTTTCGAAGGCAGTCGCCACATTCGCCGTAATGTCGTACTTGGCGTCGGCCGCGACATCAATGGTATATTCTACCCATTCGCCTTCGTTGGTGTAGCCGATGGCGTACCCCGTGCAGGCGGCGTCTCCGCACTTGGAATCGCTAATGTCTACGACGTCGACTTCGTCTTCGCGGTAGGCCTTCCCCTGGTTTTCGCGGTCATTGTCGTAGAAGGCCTTATTGTGGCCGCCCACGTCGTAGTTTTCGGCTTCGATCTTGCCCGGAATCTTTGCAGCCACTTCCTTGTAAGGAGTCTGCGGCACAGCGGTCTTTTCGCTTTCCATGTACCAGTAGTCAAAATCGAACCCGCCCTGCTTTACCACGAAGAACAAGTCATCGACGCCTGCGGCATCAGTCAAGTCGAACGAATTTTCTTGCCAGGCAGAACTAGACGGAATATTCATTGTAGCAAGGAGCGCACCGTTTTCGGAACCGGCATGGAGTTCAAGCTTACCGCCGTTGCCCCTAGTGCAAACGATAATGCGGTCGGCACCATCGCCCATGTCAACAGAGCGTACCTTGGTATAGAAGCTGTTACCCATATTGGTCAGGTAAACCGCACCGTTTTGAGCCTTCACATGTTCGATGATGGTGTAGCCGCCCGACGTATTGACAGTCATGCCGCCAACCCAAGCCTTGGTTTCGGCTTCCACGCGCACGAACGGGTCAAGGTTCTTGATGGGCTTTACGACGCCATTGTTGGTGGCGCGGATCGTGGGAATGGTACCGTCGGCATTCCAGGTGAATTCTTCGATGGCGGTAGAACGGCTGTAGCCGCCACCCTTCACGTTCTTCTGGTTGTGATAGAAGAAGAAACTGCGGCCCTTAAAGTCGACAATGCCGGAGTGGACGGTGAACGCGGCACCCGGTTCGTTTTTCGGCATAATGACGCCCTTATAGGTCCAGGGGCCCGTCGGGGAATCGCTCCAGGAATAGTCAATGGATTCTGGAATGCCGCCGGCGGCGTAAATCATGTAATATTTTTTGCCGCGCTTGTGAATCCATGGGCCTTCGGTATACTTGCCGTTAAAGGTGCTCATGTCGGAGACCTTGATTTCGCTTGCGCATTCAATCATGTTCTCCTTGAGGGGGCAATAATAGAGCTTCGGGTTACCCCAGTAGAGCCATGCCTGGCCATCGTCGTCAATAAATACGGTGGGGTCGATGTAGTCCCAGTTGGGGCCCGCCAAATGTTTGCCGTTCAGGGCATCCTTGAAGGGGCCTTCCTTCTTGTCGGACACACCCACGTTAATGGCGCGGCCGCCGCGGGTGGATTCCACCGTCACGTAATAATAGTACTTGTCATTGCGGCGAATGCATTGAGAAGCCCAGTCGCCGTTTTTCTTGGCAGAACCGTTAAAGTCACCCGCTTCCAGAATGAGGGTGTTCATGTCGGTCCAGTTCACCATATCGGTGGTGCAAGACACGCGCCAGCCGTGCATCGTGAAGAAGCTTCCGCCCTCGTCGTTGCCGGAATAGGTGCAAAGCGTATCGCCGAACACGACAGGCGCCGGATCCGGAGAATAATAGGTCTGGATAAGCGGGTTTTCGGCCATAGCCTGCGTGCAAAGCCCGAAACCAACCAAGGCGACAGCCGCCTTAATGTTCTTCACAAACATCATAATTCATCCCTTTACGCCCCCACTGGAGCGATTTTCTTTACTCACCCCTCTAAAATTAGCCCCAAAAAAGGCCAAAATTCCACGCGAAAAGGCAATTCGCGTGGACAAGTTATCAATATGCCTTGATTTTGAGCGTTTTTTGCAGGTTACCGCTCTTGACAACCGCAATGTAAGTCCCTTGCAGCAGGCGGCCATTTTTGCCGAATTCCACCAGGGAATTACCGCTACCCTGCCGTTTTGCCACCAAATTGCCGTTTGCCGAGTACAGGCGGACTTCAAAGTCGCCATCGGCACTTACCATCAGGGCCACCGAAGCGCGGGCCATCGACACTTGACGAACCGAGAGAGCGCTTGCCACGCGAGCCACCGTCGGAATTGCCGTCGGATCGCTATCGAAACTGAACCAGTCCACATTCATCAGGTACGTATCGCTTCCGTTATAAGTGAACTTAAGTTTCTGTTCACCCTTCGGCAAATCGATCGCGGTCGAAGTTTCGTACCAGTCGTTCCAACCCTCGGTCTTAGCCGGGTCCACCGTAAGTGTCGCCAGCGCCTTACCTGTAGAATCAGCAACGGTAATCGTCGACTTTTCTTCGGCGCCAGAGGCTACGCGGGCGGTAAGCTTGTAAGAGCCAGCCGTCGGAACCTTCACCAGGTATTCGCTGTAGTCGCCATCGTTAATCCAGCCGAGGTTCGGTTCGCCTTCTTCGTCGGGTTCAATCTGCACGCCTTCCATGGCAACGTAGCTTTCAGCCTGAATCTTGCCCGGAATCGTCACCGGTTCATACGGCTGATTCGTGAGCTTGAGGTTGCCGTCGAATTCGTAAACTTTGCCCGGCACCGTCGTCGTGGTGAACTTGTTAGAACCATTCACAATGTTCAGCGTCTGGCCCACATCGGACTTGATGGCCACATAATTGAGCTTGCCACCCTTCCAGGCCATGGAATCGATTTCGAAACCGCCGCGGGCGCGAATGCCCTTGATGCTACCGTCTTTCCACTGCGAAGGCAATGCCGGCAACAGGTTGATTCTGCCGTTGTGGCTCTGCATGAGCATTTCGTTCACGCCCGAGACCGCACCGAAGTTACCGTCAATCTGGAACGGCGGGTGGGAATCGAACAAATTATTGTAAGTCTTGTTCGGCGTCAGCAGCATGCGAATCATGGTGTAAGCGTGATCGCCGTCGTGCATGCGGGCCCAGAAATTGATTTTCCAGGCAAGCGACCACCCGGTCGCATCATCGCCGCGCTGCTTGAGCGTAACGCCAGCACCCTTGATCAAGTCGGGAGTTTCTTCCGGCGTAATCTGCGCGCTCGGGAAAAGGCCGTACAGGTGCGAAATATGGCGATTCTTGTTGTTCGGGTCATCCCAATCCTGCAGCCATTCCGTAATCTGGCCGTACTTACCCGTCTTTGTAGGCGGCAAGCGTTTTACCACCGCTTCCATCTTGGCGCGGGCCTCTTCGTCGACGCCCAGAATCTTGGACGCCTCAATGGTGTAATTCAGCACGTCGCGGATAATCTGGTTGTCCATGGTCGGGCCAAAGCAGACATTGTAACCGCCGTGGTCATTTTCCGGGGAATCGCTCGGGGCCGTCACCAGATACTTGTGGCCGGTTTCAGGTTCTTCCACAAGGCTATTCACGAAGAAGAGCGCCGCCCCCTTCATGGTCGAATAAACGTCTTGCAAATACGCCTTGTCAGTCGGGTTGAACAAGAAATGTTCCCACAAGTGCGTGCTGAGCCAGCCGGCACCCGTCGGCCACAAGCCCCACGCGCCATCGATCGGAGCGGTACGGTTCCAGAGGTCGGTATTGTGGTGTTCCACCCAGCCTTCGTCTACGCCCCAGTGCACCTTGGCCGTCTTTTCGCCCTGCGGCACCATGCTCTTGATTTTGTCAATGAGCGGCCATACGCATTCGCCGAGGTTCGCCGTCTCTACCGGCCAGTAGTTCATTTCGAGGTTAATGTTCGTGGTGTACTTGCTGCCCCAAACCGGGTTCGTATCCTTGTTCCAAATGCCCTGCAAGTTGGCGGGCTGGCCGCCCTTGCGCGAGCTCGAAATCAGCAAGTAACGGCCGAACTGGTAATGCAGTTCCACCAAGGAGGGGTCATTCGTGGAATTGAAATTCTTGACGCGAGTGCTGGTAATGTCGCCTGCGCTCTTGTCGGGTTCGCCCAAGTTCAAAGAGACGCGATTGAAAATCGTCTGGTAATCCTTGAGGTGCGCGCTGAGCAAGTCGTCGTAAGACTTTTTTGCGACCTTCGACATAATCTCGGTTGCGATTGCACCCGGGTTGCCCGAGACATCGTTATAAGACTTGAAGTTCGTAGCCGTGGTAAGCACAAGCATTGCAGAATTTGCGCCCTGCACGTTGATTTTGCCGTTCGCGACCGAAACTGTGCCGCCGTCAGCTACCACGTTCAGGCGATTTTGGAACTTGATGGAATTCACCGTCACGTCGTAAACGAGCGTATTGCCGCTGCTGGACATGCTGTTGCTACGGTGCGGAGTCGTCATGGTGGCGCCAAAGCTCACCGAGCCGCTTTTATCGGCCGTGAGGTGCACCACGATCACATGGTCCGGGTAGCTTGCAAAATATTCGCGGGTGTAGTTGACGCCGCCTGCCGTATACGTCGTTTTTGCGATAGCTGTTTTGAGGTCGAGTTCGCGGCGGTAATTGGTAGCGCCCGAATGCGACGTGGTAATCACCAGATCGCCCACCGGCTGAAAGCTTGCCGGGCCTGGGCCGATCATATAATTAGATACAATGGATTCTGCCGTGCGGTAGTCGCCACGGAACATGGCATCGCGGGCATCTTTCAGGTGGCTAGCAGCCCCCTGCTTGTTGTTGTCGCCCGGGCCACCCGACCACACGGTACTTTCGTTCAGGCCGATAATGTCTTTTGCGACGCCCCCATAAATAATGCCGCCCATGTAGCCGTTGCCAATGGGCAAAGCGTCGGTAAACGAGGTACCCGCATCGCTATTGTACCACAATTTCAGGGGATTTTCGGCAGCAACAGCAAACACAGCTGCACACGCCAAAGTACCAAACACTATGCCCAGCGTTCTCATAAGAACTCCTAAAAATTTCC
Organism: Fibrobacter sp. UWB15; assembly: GCF_900177705.1. Taxonomy (NCBI): domain Bacteria; kingdom Pseudomonadati; phylum Fibrobacterota; class Fibrobacteria; order Fibrobacterales; family Fibrobacteraceae; genus Fibrobacter; species Fibrobacter sp. UWB15. Next base: position 57,938 of record NZ_FXBA01000007.1, on the reverse strand, counting down.
AACCACAATAAAATTAGCCCCAAAAACAGGCTAAAAACCGCCCCAAAAGACACTTTGTGTTGATTTTTTATCAATAGTGAAGCGGTTACTCCACCCGTTCCAAAATAATCAGGGCTCGTTCCTGCGTACTGTTGGGAATTGTATAGAAGTGCTGCCCCACGAACTTGTAGCCAAAATCTTCCGGATGGAAGGTCTTGAGTTCGTCGGCGACGGCGGGGCCCTTCATAAAGAATACGCGACCGCCCACCTTCAGGGAATTGGCAATACGCGGAAGCGTCTTTTCCATGAGTTCAAAAGCGCGGCTAATGACACCGTCTACCGGAATCGTCATGCTGCGACTAGTGACCTTGTGACCGAACACGTCGATCCCCTTGAGGCCCATTTTCTCGATAACCATATTCAAGAAGTTGATACGGTTAGGACGCGGTTCGCACAAGGTAAGGCGAATGGAGGGGTTCACAATCTTGAGGGGAATACCCGGAAATCCGGCGCCGCTACCCACGTCAATCATGCGGGCTGGCCACTTGGGCACATACGCATTGATGAGCGTGCAGTCTGCGTAATGACGTTCCACCATGGTTTCAAAAGCATTCAGGCGGGTCAAATCCTGGTCATCGTTGTTCGCACGGAGCAACTGGTGGAATTCCCAAATCTGCTTGAGCGTTTCGGGCTGAAGTTCCACGCCATAGTAATGCAACAACTTGTCGAGGCCAGCCAAAGACGGGGTCACACGCCTGCCGTTGAACAGCGGAAAGTCGGTGCGGGGCGCCTTAAGGTGCGGCACAAAGTCGCGACCAGCAGCAGAAGCATTGCGAGAAGGTTGCCTTGAGGGGCCTTTCGAGAAGGGCTTTTTGGACCAGTTATTTGCCATAAATACAATAATAGAACTTTTCGGGATTCAAAATTGGACCGATTTGTGCAAAACGGCGTATATAGTATAGAGGCTCCACAGAAAAATGAAGATTTTCGCACCAACGCTCTTTTTAATCATCTTCGCTTCGGCGGCGAACGCCACAGCCCTTAACGAAGCTCAAGTTTTTGAATGGTGGGACGACGGAATCATCGACAGCGACGAAGCCCGTGAAATTCTGGACTTGCTGGAAGAAGACAACATCCAGGAAGCCTGCATTCTAGCCGAAGTATATGCCCTAGAAAGTTGCACAAGCGAAGACGCAGCGCCCGTGAAGACGAAGAAGCAGCGAAAGGCGAAAACCCAGCAACCGGCAACGAAAGCACCTGTAAAAAAACGCGCCCGAAAGAGCGAGCGATTGAATCTGATGCCACACGGCTATGTAGAATGGAAGGGCCGAACGGATTCGCTCGGGCATTTGGAAAGCGAACGTACAGAGTTGCGGCTTGATTTTTACAGGTATTCGCTTCGGCTTGGAACGCAATCCCTTTTGACTTACAGGAATGCAGGGAGCGAAGCGCACTTTGGTGAGATTTCGACAAAGGAATTGCACAGCGCAATTCCACTCGATACCTTATGGGGTACAACTTTCAGCTACCCGATTCGCATGGGGTTCGGGATTCTGCACTGGGGCGGCCTCATGGACACCACAATGACTGTCCGCCCCTTTTTCGGCTTTTCCCCTTTAAGCGGGTCTAGTAAAAAAGGATTCCCGGAAATGGAGTTCGCCTTTTGGAATCACAGGCATCCCGCTGACAGCGTAGAACATTACTCTGTTTCGGCGCAGGCCAAAGGCTCTTGGGGAAATTTCACTGTTTGGTGGGTTCCTGAAAATGCAGGCGATTTGCCCCTGATGAAATTGCAATTGCAGCACCGCGAAAAGATGGAATACGCGACGATTGCTTGGAAGACGGACGCCTATGTGCACGGAGAAACACTCCCGGAAGAGGCGCGTTTGAGCGCCACAATCGCAAAGAGCCAGCTTTGGGGAAGCCAGACAATTGGCGTTATGGCACGCGACACATGGAAAAGCAAGTTCACCGCAAATGCGCGAACCATGATTCCGCTTGAAGGTGACACGAGCAAGACCCGATTCAAGGCAACAGTTGAATCGGGGCCAGGCATTTTAAGGGCAACAACGAGCGCAACTTGTATACAGGCAGAAGAACATTGCAGGCGAAAAGATTTCGATTTTAATATCCAGTCTTCTTGGAACATGGATCGCGAGCAATTGATATTCTCAGGAAAGATCCGCACAAGACACTCGCAAGGCGAGGGATTTAGCGTTCCTCTTTACGAGGCGAAAGCGGTTTACGCATCTGACGCATTCAACAGCGCAAGCGTGGCTGCAATTATACCGAAGGGGGCACCGAATCAGGAAATTCAATTACGCAACAGCGTCGAAGTCGGCACGGACTTTTTGCAGTTATCGTTGGCAGTAACATTCAGGCGAACCGCCGAAGAGGCGTTTCACCCGCTACATGCGGCAATGAAAGCAAAAGTGATGTTTTAAGCGCGGCTCCACATGGCGCAATAAGTTTGCGTACGCGCAGAGAGGCGTTCATCCTTGAGGATTTCGCGGATTTGTTTCTTGTCGAACCACTCGGCCTGAATTTCTTCGACTTCGGAATCGCTCGGACGAATTTCTCCTCCGGCCACACCTAAAACGACCACATTTCGTTCGTTAGAAAATCCAACAGCGGAATAGCTCGGTTTCCACACTTCGTCAATACGCATAAGCGTAAGGCCGGTCTCTTCGCGAAGTTCACGGGCAGCCGCCTCTTCGTAAGATTCTCCGGGGTCAATGAGGCCTGCCGGGAAATTGTAGATGCTTTCGCCTACGGCCATACGGTATTCCTTGCAAAGCAATAGCTTTTGACCGGTGCAGTCGTGCATGATCATCACCACAGCGTGCGGTTTCTTTTCAAGCATATCCTTAAGGCCCGTGATATCGGGGTTGCGACTAATCATCTCGTAGGTTTTAGCCTTGCCACTGACCGTTCTGTAATGAATGTCGTATCGAGTAATGAACTTGCCCTGATGAATTTTTTCAATCGATTCAAATTCCATGATCACACCCCTTGTATAGTCTCGTAATAAATGCAGTCATGGGCACATTCGCCGTCGAAGGCCCCTTTGCAAATCGGCATTTTATAAAGCATCTGGGCTTCATCTTCGTTGCGCGAAATTCGCTTGCGCACATAGCCGATATCCTGGAAGTTCGCCTCCTTGCCCTTGATCAAGGCGGCACAAGAATTAATCCACACCACATTGCAGTCTTCGTGAGCGCACAAGTCAAAAGAACGACGGAAGTCGTAAGACCCCGTAGAGAACGACGGCACAATAATAAGAGTCAACTTGAAACAGCGCATGAGTTGCTGCATGTACTCGGTTTCCAAGAAATCGCGGCAGACCATGATCGCGATTCGGCCAATGCCCTCGAAATGCAGAATGTTCACAACGAGATTCGAGCTGATTTGTTCCAGATAACCGACACCACCGAACACCTTGCGGAAGGGGTTTTGCTTGTTCTGTTTGCAAATTACGTTGCCGAACTTGTCCATGACCGTCACCACGTTGCGGTTCTTCTCCCAGTAAGAGGGCAGAATTATCAGCGACGGAATCTTGTCGGCGTCGGCAGGCGAAAGCGCCTTGATCTTATTCGATACAAATTTCATCATCTCGGCATTTCCGAGGAGCTCCGGAAACACGACGATATCGCTTTCGTTTTCGGCTGCAGTCCAAATCTTTTTCCAGATGAGTTCGTTGTCTGCTTCGAACGAAGGGTTTTCGTATTCAATGTTGAAATACTGCACCTTGTCCTTGTCGGTGAGTTGGACTTTAAAATTGCGCTCGCGCCTTAAGGGGGTGGCGGCAATCTTTACGGCATTGCGTTCCCTGAACCGGGGGAACAGTTCCTTTTTCAAAAAGAAATGTTCGTCAATGAGTTCCCCAAGCACCGAATTTTCGATAAGCAATATATTGTAGAGAAAGCTTTCCAGATTGTTGTAGCGGTGCACCAGACGGTGTTTACGTTCCCAGACGCAGGAGCAGCGGGGCAAAATGCCCACCCCCACCGTTTCGCGGTTAGTGTTCAACACAATGGAAAAGGATTCCTGTTCAAACTCCGCTATGGCTTCGTTCAATAGCAAAGTCATGGACCGGTCCAAAATCTGCAATAATCCGAGTAGCGCATAATAATCGCGGTCAGCCTCCAAACGATTGACGAGCGATTTCAAGTTTTCAAGAAATTCGGTGGTCAAATTTTCGGAGGAAAGCTCGCGGACGCACACCCCTTCGCCGGATTCCAGAAACAATACGGGAATTCCTATCTGGACAATTTTTGTGATACGGGCTTTTTCGGCTGGGGAAACACAGCTGTATTCGACAAAGAATTTCTCCGAGCAGGAGTTTACGATATCAGAACACAGTTCCGCCACAATGTTATAGAGGTCCAGCATAATGAGGAATATAGTAAAAATGGTCCAAAATTCAAAAAATAAGCCAATTTTGCCCCTGTTTTAGGTGGATACAGGATGTTTACTCGGGTATACGCAATTTATACGATTTTTAGGCTTATTCCAAGTTGGAATATCTATTTTATAGGTACCCAAACACTCCCTGACGGCCCTAGGTTACCTCCTTTACCCAGGGCCGTCCTCTTTTTTATTGTCTTCCCCGCGAACGCGGGGATCTCCATCCTCACTTAAATTCTATTTTTTTAACAATGATTATCGCTACAATCATCGGGGCTATCGCTTTTTTGCCCTCTGTCGCTTTAAATATCGCGCTTGCCTTGGGCGCCCCGCTCGGCGCCTACGCCATGAATGCGCGCTACAAGGTGATTCCGCCCGAGGTCCGCAAGGCATTCATCGTGCCGACCACGATGCAATTCGTGGCCCTTTTCGTGCTGCTTTCGGCGGGGCATGTCCTGCCCGAGATTATCCCATTCATGGTGACGCGGATTCTCGCATTTTTCTTTGCGCTGTACTTGACGTTCTATACGGCAACAGTTCTCTTTAGTACCGCCCACAAGGAACGCACGGTCATGGGGACCTTCGCCGTGATCACGACGATTTGCTACTGGATTACGGCTTTCGGCACCTTAAGTTGGGAGTAGGCTATGGAACCGCTGCAGTCCAACGTTCCTAAGCATAATTACCAGCGCGACTTGGATTATATTATCCGCAGGCTGGAACGCACCGGCGAAGTGCCGACGCTTTTGCTGCATGCCTGCTGTGCGCCGTGCAGCAGCTACACCATCGAATACCTGTCGCAATACTTCAAGATTACGCTTTTCTACTACAATCCGAATATCGCGCCCGACGAAGAATACCGCCACCGCGTCGAAGAAATCAAGCGGTTCGTCGCCGAATTCAAGACGAAGCATCCGGTCACGCTGATCGAGGGCGAATACGACCCGAAAAAATTCTACGATGTCGCACGCGGGCTCGAAAACGAACCCGAAGGCGGTGCGCGCTGCCGCAAGTGTTTTGAACTGCGCCTCGCTGAATCGGCAAGGCTCGCCCGCGAACTGAACTGCGAATACTTCACCACCACGCTCACCATCAGCCCGATGAAAAATGCGCAGGTGCTGAACGAGGTGGTGCAGGAGCAGTGTGATATTTACGGAATCAAGCGCCTGCCCAGCGACTTCAAGAAGAAGGGCGGCTACAAGCGCTCCATTCAACTTTCGGCGGAGTACAACTTATACCGACAGAATTACTGCGGCTGCGTCTACTCGCGCCGCGACGCGGAAAAGCGGGAATCAGCCTGCAATTTATAGATTAGCATATAGGTTGGCATATATTTTTCATTTAAATGAAGTTTTATATGCCTTTTGCGTGAAATTTAGAACAAAATAACTGATTTTTTGTTAGTCAAACTGAATAGGCGGCATATAATTTCGGCAAAATGGAACTTTTATATGCCTTTCCCTTGTGAGTTCCTCTCCAAACATCACCAGGAGGCTGTATCAAGGCATATAAAAAGTCGCTGTATAGCATTTTTATATGCATCACCCCCGTTTTTCAGCTTCAAAAAAGCCCGCGATAATGATGAGTTTTTTCAGCAGAGGCATATAATTAACAAAAAAAATCAAAATCATATGCCGACATCATAAAACAACCCTACTTAAAGAGCAGTTCGGCATGCCGTAACCGTGATCGGCATTTTTTTTGCAAACAGTTGATTGCAAAATGATCCATTTTTGTTTGTATTTTTCCCTACCAAGGAGAATCATATGGACGCCGTAAAAAAATACAGCACAAAAAAATTGACATGGCAGAAATTGTAGCGGAACGGGACTATTTAAAATCGCTTCTCGGGACAATAAAATGTACTGCAAAACATACAAAGGAAAGCCTGCGGGTTCTTACCAGAAAAAACAGCTTTCAATATTACATCATAAATGAAAAGGGAGACCATAACGGAACATTTATTCCACGTAAAGATATTCGCAAGGCGCGAACAATCGCCCAGCGCGACTACAATAAGGCGGCATCGAAAACTATCAAGAAGCAACTAGCCATCATCGATGCATTTCTCGCGGCATACCGTCCAAATGTAGTTGACGAGACATTCACAAAGTTGCATCCCGGCCGGCGCGCCCTGGTGACGCCCGTGCGTGAGACCGACGATGATTTCGTTGCGAGCTGGCAGCATTTTCCCTATACAGGAAAACCTTTCGAAATCAATGCTCCCGAATTCTACACGAGCACGGGCGTGCGCGTCCGTTCAAAATCCGAAGTCATCATCGCGGACGCGCTCAGTCGCGCCGGAATTCCCTTCCGCTACGAGTACCCTACAGGCATCAGGGGATGGGGAACACTTTATCCAGACTTCACCTGCCTCGATAGGCGTTCACGCACAGAAATCATTTGGGAACATTTCGGCATGATGAGTGATCACGATTACGCAGATGTCGCCATTCAGAAAATTTTACGCTACAACGAAAACGGCTATGTTCTTGGTCGCAATTTCATTGCGACTTTTGAAACTGCCGACTCACCACTTAATCTTAAGCAGGTGCAAACCTGTATCAAGGCGAACTTTTCATAGCCATTTTTCGCATGAACTTTGGCAAGCCGCAACGACATAAAAGAAAGCTAGAATAACCGGAAACCGACTTATAGAAGTTTCTTACGAAGACTTTCCAGGCGACTCAATGCTTCGATTAGAGTTTCATCTTTCTTGGCGAAATGGAAGCGAATCAGGTGATTCACCGGTTCGCGGAAGAAACTGGAGCCAGGTACTGCGGCAACGCCCACCTTTTGCGCGAGGTCGATACAGAACTGGTCATCGGACTTGTAGCCGAATTCGCTGATATCCATCATCACGAAGTACGTGCCCTGCGGCTCGGTGAACTTGAAACCAAGATCGCGCAGGCCGCCAGTGAAAATTTCTTTCATGTGCGTGTAATGCGCCTGCAATTCCTGGTAGTAATCGTCGCCAAAGTTGAGCGCGGTGAGCGCGGTTTCTTGCAGCGGCGAAGCGGCTCCCACCACCGTAAAGTCGTGAATTTTCTTGATGCAGTTCATGATGGGTTCGGCAGCGAGCACGTAGCCCAGGCGCCAGCCCGTAATGGAATAGCTCTTGGAAAGGCTGGAACATTCAATGGTGCGTTCGCGCATGCCCGGAAGCGTCGCAATATAAGTATGACGGTGCGGTGCAAACACGATGTGTTCGTAGACTTCGTCGGTGATTACATACAAATCATATTTGATGGCGAGGTCGGCGATAATCTGCAGCTCTTTGCGGGTAAAGACTTTTCCGCTCGGGTTCGACGGATTGCAAAGTACGAGCGCCTTCACGCCCGGCAGCTTCATGGCATCTTCGAGGACATTTGCATCGAAGGTAAAATCGTGCGGATTGAGCGGAACATAAATCGGAGTCGCTCCACTCAGAATCGTATCGGCAGTGTAGTTTTCGTAGAACGGCGAGAAGATGACCACCTTGTCGCCTGGATTGCAGACCGACATCATCGTGATCATCATGGCTTCGGTACTGCCGCAAGTGATGACCATTTCGGTTTGCGGGTCGTAACGCAATCCGCTGAAATGTTCCTGCTTTTTAGAAAGCGCTTCGCGGAAATTCTGCGCACCAATCGTAATCGCGTACTGGTGCGGGCCCGTGTGGGCGACTTCGGCCAGGCGGTCTTGCAAGGCCTTGGGCGGGTCAAAATCCGGGAAACCCTGCGACAAGTTGATTGCACCGCAAGCGTTCGCGATGCGCGTCATGTGACGAATGACCGATTCCGTAAAATGTTCCGTACGATTACTTAAAGGCTTCATGGGAATAAATGTAGCAATGTTCCGAAAATATTAATGGAGATCCTTCGATTTCGAACCTTACGGTTCTCCACTCAGGATGACACATTCGTGTCACTTCCTACTGTCTACTGCCTACTATTTACTATCTTTCACATTATGTACGATCCGCGCTTTTTACCCATCTGCAAAGAAGACCTAGAGGAACTCGGCTGGGACTATGTCGATGTGATTATCATTAGCGCGGACGCCTACGTGGACCACCCCTGTTTTGGGCATGCCGTGGTCGGTCGCCTTTTCGAGCACGAAGGCTTGCGCGTGGCAATACTCCCGCAGCCGAACTGGCGCGATGACTTGCGCGACTTCAAGAAACTTGGCAAGCCGCGAATGTTCTTCGCAATTTCTAGCGGCATGGACAGCATGGTGAACCACTACACCGCGGCAAAACGCCTCCGCAGCGATGACGCCTTTACGCCCGGCAACAAGGCTGGGTTCCGCCCGGATTACGCGACTTACACGTACGCAAAGATTTTAAAGAAACTCTACCCCGACGTTCCGCTGCTGATTGGCGGACTTGAATCGAGCCTGCGCCGCGTAACGCATTACGACTACTGGAGCGACAGACTCAAGCCGAGCATTCTTTTCGACACGCAAGCCGACATTCTCGTGTACGGCATGGGCGAAAAGCCGCTCAAGGAAATCGTGCGACTCTTGAAGAAGGGCGTGCCGTTTTCAAGCCTGCATTCGATTCCGCAGACGGCCTACCTTGCGCCCAAGGGGCAAATCCCTACGACCAAGCAGTGGGAAGACTTGCGCCTCGCAAGCTACGAAGATTGCCTTGCCAATAAGCGCAATCAGATTGACAACTGCCGCAAGGTGGACATTGAATGCAACAAGTGGTTCCAGCGCCGCATTCTGCAGGATGTCGCGGAACAGACCGTGGTGATTAACCCCGCGTACCCGCCGCTGGAATACGGCGAACTCGACGAGAGCTTTGAATACCCCTACGCCCGCGAACCGCACCCGCGTTACAAGAAACGCGGCAACGTGCCTGCGTTCGACATGATCAAGTTCAGTATCAACACGCACCGCGGCTGTTTTGGCGGTTGCAGTTTTTGCGCCATCAACGCACACCAGGGCAAGTTTATTGCGAGCCGTAGCCGCGAAAGCATTCTGCGCGAAGTCGATTTGATTACGAAGATGGACGGATTCGCCGGCACCATCACCGATTTGGGCGGTCCGAGCGCCAATATGTACAACATGCGCGGCAAGGACCCGAGCCGTTGCCAAAAGTGCGCACGCCCCAGTTGCCTGACTCCAAAAGTCTGCGACAACATGGACACGCATCACCACGAGCTCCTGGAACTTTATCGCGAAGTGCGCAACCACCCGAAGGTAAAGCACCTGTTTATCGGGAGCGGCGTGCGTTACGACATGCTGCTGCAAGAAACCGACGACAAGGAACTGATTCGCGACCACGAGGAATACGCCCGCGAACTGATTGACTATCATGTGAGCGGGCGCCTGAAGGTGGCCCCGGAACATACCAGCGATGCCGTGCTCAAGTTGATGCGCAAGCCAAGCTTTACCTTGTTCCATAAGTTCAAAGAATTCTTTGACGACGAATGCAAGCGCATCGGAAAGCGCCAGCAGATTATTCCTTACTTTATCAGTAGCCACCCCGGATGTACCGAAGCCGACATGGCGGAACTTGCACTCGAGACAAAGCAGCTCGGTTTCCAGCTGGAACAGGTGCAGGACTTTACGCCGACACCGATGACGATTGCGACCGAGATGTTCTACAGCGAAATGACGCCGGATGGAAAGCCGCTTTACGTGGCGAAAACGCCGGAACAGAAGCGGAGCCAGCGCCAGTTCTTCTTCTGGTACATTCCCGAAAACCGCCCGCAGATTCGCGCCACACTCGAGCGCCTGAAACTCGGCAAGATTGGCCGCCTATTGCTGAGCCGCAGCGCGAAAGCCGAAGGCAAGGAATTCTACCCCAGCAAGGAACGCGAAGAAAACGCCGAATACCGCGAGCGCGAACAGCAGAAGCGCGAACAGCGTGCCGTCACTATTGTGCCGCAGAAATCCGGCGACAAGGGCCGCTGGGAAAACTCCGCTCGCAAGGAACGCCGCGCAGCCCAGTTTGGCAACAGCGGAAACAACGGCGGCAATTCTCGTGAAAACCGCGGCAACAACCGCGAAGGGCGCAAGAGTTTCCACAGCGACCGCAAATTTAACGACGACCGTCGCGATTTCGGTTCAAACAAGGGTCGCGATTTCCGCACCAACAAGCCGAACAACCGCGACAATCAGCGAGGAAATGAGAAGCGAAACAGCTCTCCAGTGCAGTTTAGTTCCATGCGTCGAGGAAAATAATACTAAGTTTTACAATACACTTTAATGGGGGCTCTATGAACATCAAGGGAAAGACTTTCTTATACACGTGCTTATGCGCAGCCTTGCTCGCCGGCTGTAGCGCCAAAAACGGAACCACAGGCCCTAATGACGACGATTCGCAAGATTCGTCTTCGAGCTATTCTAAATCAGGCGACAAGGACGATTCCTCGTCCAGTGGCAAATCGAACAATTCTTCAAGCTCTGCCACAAGCGGGTCTTCGGAGTCTTCCAACAGTTCCAGCAGCACCAATAACGGAAGCAACTCGTCTTCTAGCGGCACTGACCCCCAAAAGTCGACACAAGACGTCTTTTTGAATCCCGACATCGAATACGGTGAACTCAAGGACATGCGAGACGGAAGCGTCTACAAGACCGTAAAAATCGGCATTCAAACGTGGATGGCGCAAAACCTTGACCTGAAAACCGACAACAGCGAAGAATCCCGTTACAACTGCGGAAAACTGTACCCCTGGGGTGACGCCGTTGACTTATCACGCCCTCACAACAACTATTGTCACAGCACCGATAAATTTAACTATCAAGGTATTTGCCCCGACGGCTGGCATTTGCCGCAAGTGCACGACTGGAATATTCTTGTAAACTACGTCAAAAAGCAAGGGTACACCAACATAGGAGCCGCACTCAAATCAAAGCGGAATAATGCTTGGCCCGAAGATTCCACAGCGACCGATGCGTTCGGATTTTCTGCCGTATACGGCGGCTATATTTCTTACGCCGGGGTCTATGTCGGTTATGGTTCTGTCGGTCACACCGAAAGCGGTTACTGGCTTGCCGAAGAAGACGGTCCCAGATTTTCAGATACCTACGCCCAGCAAATCACCTTTTCGGCAGGAGGCGCAGGACTGGGTGGTTCCTTTAAAGACGAAAAGGACTATGTCCGTTGCGTCAAGAACTACGACATCGACGAAGGCGCAAAACCCGCCCCCAAGGCAGGTAGCGTCTACGATAGCGTAGCAAACACCCTTACCGACCTGCGCGACAATAAAGTCTACAAGACCACGCAAATTGTTGACCAAGTATGGATGGCCGAAAACCTGACCTACGTCACAGACGGCGGATATGCCGATAAAGGTGTCGGCAGCAAATGCAATACCGTCAAGGATTCTATCTACACCTGCTTCTATCGTTGGAACGCCGCTTTGGATGTTCCCAGCGGAAACATGATGGAAGCCGTAGAAGTGCCCGAGAAGCCCCAAGGACTCTGCCCCAGCGGATGGCATATTCCAAACAAGCAGGAATTTCAACACCTTTACGAAAATGTTGGCAAAAAGGTTGCAGATCTTTCATCCACAGAAGGATGGCGCGAAATCAACAATTTCAATCCCGCCACAGGTTTCAACCTGCAGCCCTTGGGTTACTACATCGCCTGCGGATATGAAACATATTCCTATGCCGGCTTATGGACCGCCGATAACGATTCGTCTACAGGTAGCGCCTACATGTTCTCTAACGGCACCAGCATGAGTCTATCTGAAATCGCCAAACGCAAATACCTCTCGGTACGTTGCATCAGGGACGAAGGCGCAACACCCATCGAATTCACGGATTTCGGCTCCTATACCGACACCCGCGACAACAAGGTCTACAGAACTACGAAAATCGGCGATGACACCTGGATGGCCGACAACATGAACTATGTCGACAACACGAGCCTTCTGAAAACCGGATCTCTCTGTTACGACAGCACCGATACCAACTGCACCACTTACGGCAGACTCTATACCTGGAATGCCGCCACCTTGAACGGAACCGAACAGGGCATATGCCCCGAAGGTTGGCATATTTCTACAAGAACCGATTGGGACAACCTTGAAAAGGCCGTGAACAACACATCGAAAATCGGCGCCCTGCTGAAAGCAACCCGCCTGTGGAAGGACATCGCCTATCCTAAAAATGAATATGGGTTCACTGCAATTCCGGCGGGTTACTACGACGGAAGCTTCAAAGGACTCGGAACAAGCGCGCAGTTCTGGACAAGCACTATCGTGAGCGACAGCTCGGCATTCTACTATTCGATTTCAAGCGGCAACACCGTCCTCGAGAAATTTGCGAAGTCGAAGTCGGTGGCACGCTCTGTGCGCTGCGTCAAAAATAAAGAATAGGAATATGGTTAGGAGTGTGCGAGCACACTCCACCATTCGCCACTTTCGCGTTCAACTTTCACCTTGAAGCCGGCTTCTTCGAACCACTTGAGGATATAATCCTTTTCGGTCAGGAGCTGTCCCGAAATAATGAGTTCGCCACCATCAGCGAGCAAGTCTTCGATATCGTCGCGGAGCGGCCAGAGTTCGCTGCGGATCATGTTACATAGAATGACGTCGAACTTGCAGCCATCTTTAAAAGCATCCAGGAAACCGAGAATACAGTCGCTTTCCTTGAAACCGTTACGTTCGAAGTTTTCGGCAATGCAAGGAATCGTGAGCGGATCGATTTCAGTACCCACGGCAAGTTTTGCGCCCATGCGGCGGGCATACATAGCCAAAATGCCCGTACCCGTTCCGATATCAAGCACAGTCTTGCCATTAAAATCAATCGATTCCATCAAAGTCGCGCAGCTGCTGGTGGTATCGTGTTCGCCAGTACCGAAAGCAGTCTTGGCTTCAAGTTCAAGCACCACTGCCTTCGGGTCTTCGGGAGTAAATTCAACCCAAGGCGGACGCACCCACAAATGCGGGGACACGGACACCGGCTGCGCACGGTCGCGCCACCACTTGTCCCAATCCTTCGCGGGTTCTTCGCTGATGGAAAAATGATACTGCGGGAATTCGTTTACGATGCGGTCGCGTTCGGCCTTGTCGCCAGTGTAAAAGCAAAAATCCGTGCGGCCTTCGGCCTTGGGATCTAATTCTTCGAGAGTTGCCACACCCGCTTCAAAAAGCAGGTAGCTTGCGAGTTCAAATTCTTCGGCAGGGCAATAGCCCTCGGCCTTGTACCAGGTATCAATTTTTTGCATAGCCCAATAATAGAAATTCAAAAAACATGAGCCGATCCCCGCATTCGCGGGGATTAAAAAAAGGAGAGGCTCGGTACGCCAACCCCGTCACCGAGCCTCTCACCAAGCGCAAACACCTAAAACCGCTTGGCCCCTTTCATCCATCTTGTAAACAAATATAAACAGTTTCTTTCCGAAAAGTAAACTTTTTTTATAATTTCGTATTCCAAGTTAGAATAAGGCCTTTGGGGCTTGCATTTTCTGCTTATCTACGTATATTTTGCGTTAAATGATCGTCTCGAAGCCTCTGTTCATACACCAGTACCCCGACTGGACCAAGTTCCGCTACAATGCGCAGAGCGTCATTGACGCCCTGGGGCAGACCCGCCTACTCGAAGGAGCTCTCGTGGGAGTGGCAGATTTGGTATGCAATTCCGATTTCGAAACCAAGATGTTGGCCCGCGACATTGCAGCCAACTACAATCTTGACGGATATCCGCTGGACCTGCAAAAGCTGGAAGACGAAATCCTGAAGAAGAATTCCGCCAAGAACGACATACGAAACTTTGTAGGCGCCATTCAAAACGCCAAACTCCCGCTGACCGAAGAGAGGCTTTTCGCATGGCACGCCGCTATCGGTCAGAACAAAGTAAAAACTTTCAGGACCAAGGAAAGCGGCGCCGGCACATTCACAGGCGTAAGTCCGGAACGCATTCCGCTCGAAATCGGGCGTTTTATAGACTGGTTTGAAAACTCGACGCAAGACGGCGCCATTAAAGCGGCGATTGCCCACTTTTGGTTTTTGACGATTCGCCCGTTCGAAGACGGCAACGGACGCATTGCCCGCGCGCTCGCCGCCATGCTACTCGCCCGCAGCGAAGACACGACTCGCTGCCAGTATGCGCTGAACGAACAAATTTTAAAAAACCGCGAAAAATACATTGAGACTTTATTCAAGGCGCAGGCCGGCAACGGCGACTTGACGGAATGGATTTTATGGTTCCTTGACGCCATGCAAAAATCCATCGAAGAATGCAAGCGCGAAATCACGGGTGCACTCAAGAAAATGCAGTTCCTGCAAAAGAACCATCAAGCAGACTTGAGTGGGCGCGAAAGGAAGATTGTCGAAGCTGTCTGGAACGGAGAATTGCCGGCCGTATTCTCGGTGAAAGAAGTCGCCGCCTTCACCGGCACCAGCCACGATTCCGCACTCCGCGACATCCAGGACTTGATTCAAAAAGAAATCGTCCGCCCTGAAAACAAGGGCGGACGAAGCCAGAAATACAGCTTGATTTAAATTAGCAGTGCACTAGCGTACCAAGGTCACCTTCGATGGCGGCGCGGGTCAGGTTGCCCTTTTCCATCTTGAAAACGAAGATGGGCATGTTGTTTTCCATACAAAGTGCAACGGCTGCGGTGTCCATGACCTTGAGACCGCGGGAGATCACTTCCTTGTAGCTGATATCATCGAAGCGAGTTGCCGTCGGGTCCTTGACCGGGTCTGCGGTGTAGATGCCATCGACCTTGGTGGCCTTCATAATCACGTCGCATTCGCTTTCGATAGCGCGGAGAGCGGCACAGCTGTCCGTGGTAAAGAAGGGGTTACCCGTACCGGCCGAGAAAATCACGACGGAGCCGGCAGACAAAAGCTTGAGAGCCTTGCGGCGGTCGAAGAATTCGCAAACCGGTTCCATGCGGATAGCGGACATCACCACAGAATCGATACCCTGTTTGTCCAAAGCATCTTGCATGGCGAGGCCATTCATGACCGTGCCGAGCATACCCATGGCGTCGCCTTGCGCACGGTTCATGCCACCTGCAGAAGCGGAAATACCGCGGACGAGGTTACCGCCACCAATCACGAGAGCCACTTGAACGCCCTGCTTAACGATGGATGCAATTTCCGAAGCCATGTCGGAGAGGATAGTATTATCGATGCCGTGGCCCTTTTCGCCTGCGAGGGCTTCGCCACTGAGCTTGAGAAGAATGCGTTTGAATTTCATAGTGAAAAATGTAATAAAATGCCCGCCAGGATTGGCGGGCCAAGGAGTGATTATGATGTAAAATTACTTGATACGGTGACCCGTCAGGTCAAAGCGCTTGCCGTTCTTTTCGATGAACATGGCATTGCCCTTCTTGAGGAGTCGCGGAGAATTGGTGTTGCGTACTGCCGCGGGAATTGACTTGTGCAAGCCCGTGGTATTGCAGGTTTCGCCTTCACAGAACTTGATCCAGTCGATATCCATCCAGTCGCCAGTAACCGTAAAGCGGAGAATGTGTTCGCCTTCGGTCAGGCTAACCTTGGCTTCGACCGTATTGTATTCGTCGTAGTTGTCTTCGCCCTCGGTGGCAGCAGGCACAGCGATTTCTTCGGTAATATCCTTGCCGTCCATCGAAAGCTTAAAGCTTGACGTACTGTTGGCAGAGGCAACGGAGGCGTTCATGGCGTAAGTCCCGGTCTTTGCCACCTTCACGGTGTATTCAAGCCATTCGCCCGCCTGGTTGTAACCGACAATGATGCCAGACGCCTTCTTGTAAAGATCCACGCCTGTACCCGGGCGGTAGTCAGAATCGCCATGGTTTTCGGTATCGCTTTCGTTATAGGTGGTATTGCCCTGGCCCACGCCGTTAATGTCGAAATCTTCCACTTCGATTTTACCCGGAATAGCGAGAGCTTCGCCCTTGAACGGGGCGCGCGGAACCGGCTTTAAAACCAAGCGGAGAAGAGCCGAGCCGTGAGCCGGAAGTTCGATAGAAACGTGCGAAAGCGGGCCCAGATCCTTCTTTTTCCAGGCATCGCGAACTTCCACTTCGCCTTCTACGCCAATGTCTGCAAAGTTGCATTCCACAGTCTGAGTAGAGTTGTTGTTGTTGAGGAGGGCCACGGCAAGGTCGCCATTCTTCAAGGGTTTGGTCCAGACCTGCTTGCCTTGCTTGTCAGAGATGCGGTGGCCCTGAACGCCCAAAGAATCCTGGTTGATGGCAATCATGTCCTTGTTCAGGTAGAGTTCCTTGGTTTCGTTGCTCATGTTGCGCACGTCGGAACTGATCATGATGGGAGCCGCCATAATAGACCACATCGTCATCTGGGAGCGCTGTTCTTCGTAAGAGAGGCCCCTGTTGCCCACTTCGAGCATGTCCGGGTCATTCCAGTGGCCGGGTTTTGCAATCTGCCAGTACTTGTTGTTGGCATCGATAATTTCGTAGACGCCGCGATACCAAGAAGTCGAAATCCATTCAGGACCGATATCGAAAGTGGTACGCCAGAGGTTCGCAATTTTTGGCATCCACTCCTTGTATTCCCACATGCAAATGCTGAACACGATGTCGCGTCCGGAATTGCGGAGGGCCTTGGACATGGCGGTGTAATCTTTTTCCTGGGTATTCGGGTCAGAATCGCAGTTGTCGTACTTCCAGTAGTCAACGCCCCATTCGGCGAGTTTCTTGGCATCCTGTTCTTCGTGACCGTTGGAACCGCTCTGGCTATCCCATTTGCTGTTGTAATGGTGGCAAGTACGTTTGCCGCGGTCGCCGTAAAGGCCGAACTTAAGGCCCTTCGCATGTACGTAATCGGCAATGGCCTTCATGCCGCTCGGGAAGGTTTTTGGATTATTCTGGAGGTTACCCTGGGCATCGCGCTTGGTATCCATCCAGTTGTCGTCGAGGTTCAGGTAAATATAGCCCGCGTCCTTCAAGCCAGAAGACACCATCGCGTCGGCGATTTCCTGAATCTGCTTTTCGTTGATGTTTTCGTGGAACACGTTCCAGCTGTTCCACCCCAGCGGGGGCGTAAGCACCAGGCTGTCAGGATGCGCAAAGGCCTGAGAAGCCAAACCACAGAAGGCAAGGGCGATAGCCCCGCCGAACGAGTATTTTTTTAAGCCAAACATCTTCATCACTCCATGATGATATTTACACCTTAAAAATATTCCCAAAAAAAGGGAAAACTCACCCAGAAAAGCAAAACGGCGTTGACTATTTGTCAATGCCGTTTGTCATATTATTTCTGAATTTAAGCGAATTTCAGCAATTTTTACCGATAAAAGCGACCGTTTTTATTTAACATGGAACAAGGTCTTTTTGCCGTTCTCGCTGCGGAGCATGTAGACGCCCTTCCCGAATTTGGCCTTCAACAGTGTCTCCGTTTCCGTCGCATGGCGAATTTTCACCGTTCCCAGGCGTTTGCCGGAGAGGCTATATACCGCATATTCGGCGGTAGCAGCGACAACCGAGCCCATTTTCGGTGCAATGCCAGTCAATTCCGGATCCGTCGGGGCATTGATCTTTTTAAGTACGACATTATCCAAGGTGAGCGTACCTGTCGCAGCGCCTGCGTTAAAACTCAAGCGGCTGTTGGTATCCGTTGCGGCTGTCATCTGGAAATTGAACTTGAAGTTCTTTACATCTGTTCCAATTTCAAAATTCTGCTTTTCCTTGAGGTAGCTCGCCCACGGGTCATTATGCTGCTCCACGTTGACTTCGAGCGTACGGGCAGCACTTGCACTGGCATCAAAACTGATTTCGTACCACTGGTCCTTTACAAGGCGCAAGTCGTGCTGGATCAGCTGCACCTGATAATTCTGTGTGCCGATTGCCGAAATATCGAGCTTGTACTTGCCATCTTTTGCATCGCCGGTGGCCTGAGCGTCGCCATGCGTCTGCAAGTCCCAAGCCACGGCGCTCGAATCAAAGCCTCCGTTAAAGACTTCTTCGCGGTTCGTGGGCACGACAATCGCAGGGGTCGGCGGCGTAATGTTCGAACCGTCCAGCGAATAGTTCTTCACAAAATTCCAGATTTCCACGCTCGTGTTCACGCTCACGGCTTCGTCCATGGAATACCAGTGGCCCTTGCCGTCAATGGTCAGCAGGCGCACTTCGACGCCATCGGTGCAACCGCTCCAAATTTCGAGCGATGCGGCAGAGCCCGGCTTGGTCGACGGATACGGCTTGATCTTCTGCGAATTGCTGGAGCATTTTTGCGCATTAACCCAGCCCTTCAGGGTATTCACGGTGCTGTTATAATTCACCACGTCGTCGGTGGTACCGTGCGTATGCATAATCGGCATGGCGCGCTTGGGCGAATTCACTCCACCCCCGCCCGAAACAGGAGCAATGGCCGCAATCTGGTCGCCCATCTTGTTTGCCACATGGTAGCTCATCATGCCGCCCATCGAGAAGCCTGAAACGTACACGCGGTTCTTGTCGATACCGTACTTGCTATACATCTCGTTGATGATGGCCTTGATAAAATTGATGTCTTTATTGCCACCGATGTCCCAGGCCTTATTTTCGCCGTTGGGGAACACCACCACAAAGCGCGCGGTATCGGCAATGGATTCCCACTTCGCCGCATTCTTCTGGTAGGGGGCATCTTGGTTCATGCCGTGCATCTGAATGATGAGCGGGCGATTCTTTTCGATTCCCGACGGAGCATACACGAGCATGCTGCGGGATTTTCCGTCAACTGTGATGTTGTCAGCAACAGCATGACCCGTAAGCAGCGCAACACTTGCAAAGGCAAGCACCACCTTGCCCAAATTTTTCATACCAAACATCCTTCGCTCCTTAAATTTGTGGCTACTTCGTTACCGTAAAGCGATGAACCATCCCATTCTTCGCTCTAATCAGGTACACGCCCTTTTCCGAAACCATGGCGCGCACCTTAGACTGAGCCTCGCTTGCACTTGTCGCAAACACGGAGCCCACAAAGTTTCCGTTCAGGCCATACACGCGGTAAACCTGTTCGGCCTGCACATCGTAGCGCACTGCATTTGCGATACCCGTCGGATCAATCGGTTCCGGGTCCGTAGCGTTTGCGCCCTTCACGAACGTGAAGTAGTCGATATCGAGCCAAGCGCCAGTAACCGTAAAGCGGAGCACATGTTCGCCAGCAGGGAGCGTTACATTGGCCTTCACCTTGTTGTAATCGTCGTAATTCTCTTCGCCGGAGCTTGCTGCCGGCACCGCGATTTCTTCGGTAATGTCCTTGCCATCCAAGGAGAGCTTGAAGCTCGAGGTAGAGCCAGCCGCAGCAACAGCCGCGAACATGGTGTAATCACCTGCATCCTTTACGTTCACGGTGTATTCGAGCCAGTCGCCTTCGCTGTTGTAGCCCACAATGACACCAGTTGCCTTCTTGTAAAGGTCAACGCCCGTGCCCTTGCGGTAATCGCTATCGCCGTGGTTCTCGGAATCGCCATCGTAGTAAGAGGTGCCATCTTTACCCTTGCCCGGAACGTCGAAGTTTTCTGCTTCGATCTTGCCCGGGAGCGCAATGGCAGGGCAATTTTCACCAGCAGCGCAGAACGGAGTCTGCGGAACAGGTTCAGAGCCAGCGCCATCGAGATAAATTTCATCGTTCACGTCGGTACCGACCTTGAACCAATCAAAGTCTGCGTAACCACCGGCCTGCTTGGTCGCAAAGTTGAAGAGGCCCCAACGGACGCCCACGAACATGTGGAGGTCGTAATTGAGCTTCACGTCGCTACCAATCTTTGTCCAGGTATTGCCATCGGTACTGTAATAGAAGTATGCGGTACCGCGGTCAATCGGCAAGTCAAAATCGATACGCAAGTAAACCTTGGAACCCGAAATCGCCTTGCCATCCTTCAGGCTTTCACCATTCTTGTTTCCGGTGTACATCACCACCTTGTAGCTACCGCCATCTTTAGCGAGCGCCACAAAGCCCTTGTCATCTTGCAGGGCAACGAGGCCAGCCATATCGCCATCCTTCATGCCGGTGCCATCCACAAGCGTACGGCCAGAGCACTTGGGGCCAAAAGAGCGCTGGGTCAAGGTGTTCTTCGCATTCACCACTCGACTATCAGTGCGGCTCGTAGTAATGCGGTAGAAGCCCGGATTTGCAGACAAGCTCCAGTTCTTGTTATCGGGGTTATGGTTGAACTGCCATTCAAGAGCAAGTTCGCTAGATTCAAAGTCATCAGAAGTCACCATGCCGTAGCCCGGCAGCGGAGATTCCGGCAAGTCAATTGTAGAGGGGGCCTTGGAGCCGCTCGTGGGCACGGGCCAGCCGTCTTTCCATTCCATCGGAACCAAGTGCGACATACGGCCAACCGGGCCGGAATCGCGGAACAAGAGGGCATACCACTTGCCATCGGGAGTATCAAAGATGCCACCCTGCGCAACGCCGTTGTCAGAAAGGAAGTACCTTCCGCTGTAACCAGAGAGCAAGTTCTTGGAACGGTAAACAATTTCACTACGGCTCTTGCCAGCCGGCCAAGAAATCGTGAACAAGTAATATTCGCCGTTCACCTTTTCCATGTGCGAACCTTCTTGCTGCACATAGTAATTGCTGGTGCCGGTCACCTGATTCACGCTAACGCCGCCAACCTTACCGCTCTTGCCGCCAGCCTTCACGCCGCTAGCGTCGTCGTTCAATTGCACGTAGCTAATCTGGTCGCCACTGCCGTAGAACACCCACACGGTACCGTCGTCATCGAAGAACAAAGAGGGGTCATGATAGAACGGGAGCTGCACTTCGCTCCACTGGCCGCTTTCCACATCGGCGGTTTTGTACAAATGAGTCTTCCCCGTCGTGTAAGACGGAGTCAGCACGTAGAAAAATCCCTTGTGGTACCGAATGCTCGACGCCCAAGAACCCTTACCGTAAGCGTCCTTGCCGCCATTCAAATTTTGCTGGTCATTGTTGGTGAGTGTCTGGTAAGCATATCCCACCGTGCGCCACTGGGCCAAATCCGTGCTCTTGAAAACGGGCACGCCCGGGGCAAAATGCATGGTCGTCGTCACCATGTAATAGGCGTCGTCAACACGGACAATGGAAGGGTCCGGGCTATCGACATACATAATCGGATTGTTAACTGTTACAGCGTAAACTGCACAAGAACTAGCGAGGGCAATGCCCAAACTTTTAAACCATCCCATGTTAGTACTCCTTTTGCGGGCGCACCACCGCCCATGCAAATTTCTTCATAGTAAAATTACCCTAAAAAAGGCCTTTTTTACCATTCCCGCACACATTATCCTTTGACAAATTGTCAATCCTTTTCGCCAATAAAAAGAAAAACACCCCTTATTCAGGGGTGCAAAACAAAGAGAGAGAGAATTTAAGTCCTAACCGTAAAGGAATCCGAGCACGACCGCGACTACCGAGAAAAACGCAATCTGCTTGATAATTGTAATTTCATTACTTTTCATAAGTCACCACCTTTTGTTTGATGCCCATCTTGCTTGCAGAGCGAACCAAATACACTCCCTGACGGATACCCTTGACACCGCCCTTGACCATGCGGACTGCAGCATCCATGCCAGAGGCATTGAAGCTAGCCACATGCTTGCCCTGCATATCGAACAGGTTAAAATTGCTTTCGGCTTCGGTCATGTTCAAGTGAATTGCACCAATCTTGCTCGGAGGTTCGTCATTCTTGGCGGCCTTGAATTCAACATAGTCAATGTCTATCCAGTCGTTCGTGATTTCGAGTTTCAGTTCGTGTTCGCCCGCCTTCAGGCTAGCCTTGCCGCCGCTTACAACTTCGAACGAATCAAAGCCGTTTCCGGCATTGGCCATCTCGGTACCGATAGGCTGGTCATCCATATAAAGCGTCAAGCTACCGGTTCCGTTCTCGCCCGCCACGTTGGCAGAAATTTCGTATTCGCCGTCGGCGGCCACGTTCACGGTGTACTTGAGCCATTCGCCCTTCTGGCAGTGGCCCACGACAATGCCCATGTTCGGCTGATAAATATCCACATCGTCCTTACGAAGCTTGCCGCCTTCGTTGCCCTTGCTCAAATCGTAATAAGCCTTGTCGGCACCGCCCTTGTTGTAGTTCTCAGCCTGCACCTTGCCCGGGATTTCAATCGGGTCGGTGTAGGGGCCATATTCCTCGGGCGGTTCGTCAGGAACCGTAGACTGGCTCGGGTCCACCAGGTTTACCGGCGGAGCATCCGGATCAATCGTCTTGTCAATAAGTTTGAGCATCTCTGAGCAGTAGCGCTTGCCGAGTTCAATCACGCCTGCGCGCCCAAAGTGGTACGGGTCCTTGCCGTTACCCTGCAAGCCCTTGGAAGAGGCAAGCCCGAACTTCTTAAAATTCTGCTTGAGTTGCGCAATGCCGCCGTTCTTGCTAGAGCAGCAGTTGTTGCCTTCCTGCAGCAGTTCGCCCGCCACAAACGGCACTTCATTTTCGTCCAAGCCAAGCGCATCAATCACGTCCTTGTAGGTCTTGTAAACGGTCTTGCGCCAGTTAGCATCAGTGCCGTCACTTTCGCCCTGGTGGAAGATGAAGCCCTTGATGACGCCCACTTCCTTAGCCTTCTTGGCGAGTTCCAGAATGCGTCCCGGAGGATTGTTGTCGTAATCCTTGGGCCAGCCCCAGCTCATGATGTCCTTGCCGTCGCCCTTGAAATAGCTTTCGTACTGGTCCTTGTCGAAGGCGCGGATGCTCACCGCACCGATAGCGACCGGGATAATGCCCACGGTTACGCCCGGCAGGGAATCCACCATAGCGCGGCCGAAGTAGTCCGCCGGAGAAAGGTTTTCGAAGGGGTGGAACATCGGGGGAATCGCGGTGTACCATTCGCCCGTCTTGATAGACTGATTCGTCTTGCCGCTGCGCTGGCTCGCGTTTGCGTTATGCGAGGCGAGCATCAGAAACTTTTCCTTGTACTTGTCCTGGTCTTCGGAAGGGACGATATCGCCGTTACCGGCCATATTCGACTGGCCGTAAGCGATATAAATATGGAAATTGGGGTTCGGCGCCGCACTGGCAAGCGACGCAAGCATCATGAGCCCGCCGACAAGCCACAGGGCCGGGGTCAAAAATTCAGAGACTTTTTTAAGGTCCATAACACACTCCTTATGCAATACTCTAAAATTACCCTCAAAAAACGCCAAAATCGCGCGAAAAAAGCCAAAACTTATGGATAAATAGTCAACAAAAGGTAATGAAAAATAAACAAGAAACCCGCCTAAAAAGGCGGGTTTCAACATTCAAATCTTAAAACCGTCAAAAAAGCCTATTTCGTCACCTGAATGAGTTTGGTGCGGCCATTCATGGACTTGGCCAGGTAGGCGCCACCGCGCTTCACGAGGCTAGCCGCATTGGCACGGAGTTCCGGCATGCCCGTTGCAGAAACCACACCGAGATAGCTTCCGTTCATATCGAAAATGCGGTAGCTTTCGGTTTCGGTCGGCATGTTCAGGCGAGCATCGGCAATACCCGTATTGCAATCGTCGCACGGCTTTTCGAACTTGAGGTAATCAATATCGAACCAGGAGGTCGTCACTTCGAGGCGGAGAATGTGTTCGCCTGCCGGGAGCGTCACCTTGGCCGTGACATCCTTAAATTCATCCCAGCTGGAACCGGAAACCGGAACCTCGGCAAGGGATTTGCCATCAATCGAAAGCGTAAAGCCCGGATCCGAATTGGCCGTCGCAACAGAAGCGGTCATGTTGTATTCGCCGGCTTCCTTCACATTCACGGTATATTCGAGCCATTCGCCAGCCTGGTTATGGCCCACCACGACAGCACCAGAGGACTTCTTGTAAATATCGACGCCCGTATCTTCACGAACCTTGGAGCATTCGGCCGTCTTGTCTTCGTCGGTACAGGCATGGTTTTCGGAATCGGAATCGTAATAGGTCTTGTTTTCCTTGCCGGTACCCGGAACGTCAAAGTTTTCTGCTTCGATCTTACCCGGGAGTTCCACAGCCTTGCCACCGAACGGTTCGCGCGGTACTGGTTCTGCCGGAGTCCCCACGCCCACGAGCGTCACGATGCAGTCCTTGTTACCAGAATTGCCCGCATCCATCGTAATGGTTACAGAGCCATTCTTGACTTCGACTTCGCCTTCGTACTTGGCATTCTTTGCTTCGCTCGTGGTGTACACATGGAATGTTTCCACATCGGCGCCCTTCACGTTCACCGTCACAGTCTTGCTGTTCTTGTAATCGCGGTTCACGAGCACCACGATCACGGAGTCGCCTTCGGAACTCTTGTAAGCACTGGCAAAAACTTCCTTCTCGGGATTTGCCGTAGCACCCACGCGCACAGCACCCGGGCGGATGAATCGGGCGAACTGGCTCATCACGTAACCGCGCTTAGAAATCTTGCCGATTTCGTTGCTCGGAATCTGAAGCTTGTTGCCAAAGTCCTTTTCCATGATCAGGCCATAGCAACGACGGATGTACCACCAGGTGTACTGATTGAAGTTGCCCACGACCATGGCGCGGTGGATTTCGTAAGCCACATCCATGGCGTTCACGGTATCGCGCTTGTTGGCGTTTGCCTGGTCGCCCGTATTCGTAATCGTGCGCCAGTAGTTACCGCTGCCCTGGCTTTCGGTGTAGTGTTCCGTCATCCAGCGTTCCACACCCTTCTGGTCAGCCAAAGAATACTGGAAGAAGTTGTCCCCGGTCCTTCTGTCGCTGGCGTAGAAGTGCGCACCGAGAATGTCCCAGTTCTTGAGGGCATTGGCATCGTTCAAGACCTTGTTGTAAAGATTCTTGTCGTAGCGGAACGATTCCGTCGAAATCACCTTCACACCATTCTTGCGCATTTTATCGGCGTAGCCCTTGGTGAAGTTGTAGATTTCGTCTGCGCTCCAGCAAGCCCATTCACCGCACCAGTCCGGTTCGTTACTGATGGAGATGGCGTACAGGGGAACGCCCTGGTTCTTCATGTAATCGTTAAAGCTGTTCAGGTGATCCACATACTTCTGGTAGTTCGAAGAAGACATGTGCTGGTTTGCGCCCGCATACGGAGATGTCCACGGAGTCGCATACAGAATAAAGTCGTCGCCGGCGTACTTTTTGGCATACTTTGCGGCCTGAACTTCCTTGTTAAAATCACTGGAATTTGCGTACACCGGAATACGCAGCGTATTTAGGCCAAGCGTTCCGTCGCCCGTACCAAAGGCAATCTTGGCATCAGCTTCGGAAAGGCCGCCACCGCCCTGCCACTGGTTATGCACCATACCGCCAAAACCGCGAATGACCTGATGTTCTTCCGTTACGTCGACATTGACCGTCGAGGCCATAGCCGAACTCCAAAGGCCAACCACTCCAAAGGCAAGGCCCACACTCTTTGCAATTTTTTGGATTGTCATCTTATACTCCTTTTTAACACAACTCCCGATATTAAAATACATTCTCGTAATTTCAAAATCAAGCGTTTTTTTCCGGAAGGAAGGGCACCCCCATTCGGGGGTGTCCTCCTGGTTGGATGTGTTTATGGGAAACTTATTTGGTTGTACGCACCTTAGCCATTGCGCCGTTTGTGCGGTTGCGAATCAGGCTAATTCCCTGAGCCTTTTCGCTACCCTGAATGGAACCACTCTGCCAGAGTTTGGATGCTTCGGCCATGTTGCGGGCAGTAAAGCTTGCCACCTTCTTGCCATTCAAATTGAACACGTCAAACGTCGATTCCTTGGCCACATTCAGCATCACGTTACCTGCAAGACCCGTCGGTGTTTCCGGAGCGTCCTTGCCTGCAACGAAGTTGATGTAGTCAATGTCGAACCAGTCGCCCGTTACCGTCATGCGCAGGATATGTTCGCCAGCCTTCAGAGACACATTGGCTTTTACATTGGCAAAGTCACCCCAGCTGGAACCAGAGACTGCAACATCGGCAATCTTGTTGTCATCGATAGACAGCGTGAATCCGGCGGTAGAATTATCCGTTGCGACAGAAGCGTACATGGTGTAATCGCCATCTTCCTTCACGTTCACAGTGTATTCGAGCCATTCGCCAGACTGGTTGTAGCCCACCACGTAACCGGTCGCCTTCTTGTAAATATCGACGCCGGTACCTTCGCGGTAGCTTTCGCCACCATTTTCAATGCCATGGTCTTCAGAATCGTTTTCACTGTAAGACTTGATTTCGCTGCCGCGGCCGACACCCGGTTCATCGAAGTTTTCGACTTCAATCTTGCCCGGAATTTCCCAAGCCTTGCCGCCAAACGGAGACTGCGGTGTGGGAGGAGTAGAGCCACTGCCTTCGAAGCCCCAGGCCTTAACAGCCATGGTAGAATCCTGAGCGCCCTTGAACACCAAGAACAGCTGCTTTACAATGCCCTTGAGTCCTTCCACTTCGCAAGTGGTTTCGGCATAAGTATTCTTACTGCCAGTATTCTTGAGGTTACAAGTGCCTGCGAGCGTACCCGTTGCAGAACCCGTGCGGATTTCAATCTTGTTGCCGTCGCCAGCGCTTGCGGCTTCAACCTTGAAGGCCGTCGCTGCAGTACCGAAGTCAACACCCGAAACGCGCAGCCAAGATTCCTTGGTCGAAAGCGGAAGCAGCACATGTTCGGCAGCCTTGCCTTGCACAAAGTTGGAGCGGCTGCGAATGCCCTTCTGCTTGGAACTCGTGAGAGCCGGATACCAATCGTACGGATCGAAGTTCTCAATCTGTTCCGGACCTTCGTTGGTGCAAACCACCTGCTTAATTGTACCGTCGGCGTTGTAGAACATTTCGTCTACGGAAACGCTACGGTGATAGCCTTCGTTCGGTTTCGGCTGACCGTCATCGGCCGGAATAATTTCCAGGCCGTTATGGCCCTTGGCAATACGGCGGTCATGATAGACAACATAAGAGTGGCCCTTGAATTCGGCGATACCATGGTGGTTGTTGTTGCCGTTGATGCTGCGGCCGTTCATGCTCGGGTCGCCGAGAATGGTGCCCTTCCAGGTGTAAGGGCCCATTACGTTGTTGGACATACCGTAGTCGATCGTCGGTGCACCCTGCTGCCAGCCGGTACTGTAAGAGAAGTAGTAATTGCCCTTGTGCTTGTGGATGTAAGAGGCTTCAAGCATCTTGCGGGTCGGCAAGTTGTTCACCTTCACGTGGCTGCCGTTACCCACCGGAGCATTTTTCGCATCGTTCAGCTTGACGATATCGAAGTTATCGGTGTTCGGACGGCTGTTGCTTTCGCCGCCGCCCCATGTAACGTAGGTGGTTCCGTCGTCATCGATAAAGATACCCGGGTCAAAGCACCACGAAACGCCATCGCAGCCGATAATGCCGCGACCGCCCACCAGCTTATCCTTGCCCTGGCCCACGGCGTTTGTCCAGGGGCCTTCAATTGCAGGAGCCTTGATGTAGCCAATACCGCCGCCACCGCCATCGGGGAACACGATGTAGAACGTACCGTTATGCACGGCAATGCCAGAAGCCCAAATGTCGTTAATGCCGCTCACCTTACGGGCATCGTAAATAATGCCGAAGTCGGTCCAGTTCTGCATATCCCTACTGCGGAATGCATAAAGGGCGTAAATCTTGTAACCGTTAGAATTGTACGGAGCCGGGTCATCGGAGTCCGTGATGATATAGAAGTACTCATCATCTGCGGCAGCACCCGGGTCTGCCAAGTAATGGTAAGTCGAAATCGGGTTGTCGGCAAGGCCGAAAGCCGCCAAGCCCACAATCAAACACGCGGCCTTCTTCAGGCCTTTAACATTCCAAACATCCATAAAGGGACTCCTCTGAAGGTAAAACACCACACCTTCTATCTTTAAAATTATCTTCAAAAGCACAAAAAAAAAGTGCCCCGGAGGACACTTTTCTTTGACTTTTTGTCAATGGTTTATTTATAAATCTTTACTTCGCGGTGCGAATTTTGGTCACCATGCCGCTGGAGCGGTTACGGAGCAGGTTCACGCCGCGGGCCTTTTCAGACCCCTTCACGGAACCATCGCGCCACATCTTAGTGGCTTCGATCATGTTGCGGGCCGTAAAGCTTGCAATCTTCTTGCCGCTCAGGTCAAACACATCGTAAGTCGAGACAGAGGCAACATTCAGCTTGGCTTCCTGCTGGATCCCCGTGGTCACTTCGCCAATCGAGAACCAGTCCACGTTCACGTTGTCGCCGGTAATCACCAGTCGGACAATGTGTTCGCCCTTGGTCAGGGTCGCCTTACCGGCATCGAATTCTTCGTAGACGCTCCAGTCTTCGCCAGTCTGCGGAACCTTCACGGTATCGCCCACGACCTTGCCATCGACAAGCAGGCAGAAGCTTGCGCCGTTTTCCATACCGGTAGAAGCCGATGCCTTCAAAGCGTATTCGCCATCTTCTGGAACCACGATCGAGTATTCCAGCCATTCACCAGCAGCGGTGTAACCAATAGCCTTGCCGGTACCACCGAGCACGATATCGACTCCCAAGTCGGTACGGAATTCGGCATCGCCCTGGTTTTCGGACTCGTTGTCGCTATAGGATTGCGCTTCATCACCGCGGCCCGTGCCCGGAACGTCATAGTTTTCGGCTTCGATCTTGGCCGGAATCGTCACGGCCTTGTCGCCATAAGGAGTCTGAGGAGTCGGCGGAGTAGAGCCGCTTCCTTCGAAGCCCCAAGCCTTGATTGCCATGGTCGAATCCTGCGAGCCCTTGAACACGAGGAACAAGGATTCCACGACACCCTTCAGGCCTTCCACTTCACACTTGGTTTCAGCAAAGGTAGACTTGTTGCCGGTATTCTTAAGCGTACATGTGCCCGCCAAGGTACCGCTTGCAGAACCGGTATGGATTTCAATCTTGTTGCCGTCGGCAGTGCTTGCTGCCTGCACGGTAAAGCCAGTGGCTGCCGTACCGAAGTCAACTCCCGACACGCGAATCCAGGATTCCTTCGTGGAAAGCGGGAGCAACAGGTGCTCAGCGACCTTGCCCGGGCTCCAGTTGGAACGGCTACGGATGCCCTTCTGCTTAGAGCTCGTGAGAGCCGGGTACCAGTCGTACGGATCAAAGTTTTCGATTTGCTTCGGGCCTTCCTTCGTGAAGGTCAACGAGTTCATGGAACCGTCGGCTGCGTAGGTGAATTCATCCACGCTCACGCTGCGGTGGTAAGCCGGATTCGGATTAGCCCTACCGTCTTCGGCCGGAATTTTTTCTAGGCCATCGTAACCGTTTGCAATGCGGCGGTCATGGTATGCCACATACCAATGGCCCTTGAATTCGGCAATGCCATGGTGGTTGTTGTTGTTCGCATTGATGTTCTGGCCGCCAATGTTTGGGTTCCCCATGAAGATACCCTTGTATTCATAAGGGCCCATGGGGTTCTTGGACATGCCGTAGGCAATGCGCAAATCGGCCGTACTATAAGAGAGATAGTAATTGCCTTTGTACTTGTGGATGTAAGAAGCTTCCATCGCCTTCGGGCCACCGATCTTCAGGTGGGTCTTGGAACTCACATCGAAGCCCTTCATATCCTTGTTCAACTTGTAAATGTTGAAGATGTCGTTGTTGTTGTTGTTCGCCGGGCGGCTATCGCTGCTACCGCCACCGAACGTGAAGTAGCCCGTACCGTCGTCATCGAAGAAGATTGCCGGGTCAAAGCACCAGCCGATGCCATCGCAGTCCGAAATACCGCCACCCCAGTTGTTGATGAGCTTCTTGTTGCCTGAAACGGGGTTTGTCCAGGGGCCGGCAATGCTGTCGGCGCCGATGAGGCCAATGCCGCCACCACCGCCATCGGGGAACACGATGTAAAGCCTGTGATCGTTGGGGTTCACCGCAATGCCAGATGCCCAAATATCGCCGATACCGTCCACCTTGCGGGCATCGTAAATGATACCGAAGTCGGTCCAGTTCTTCATGTCCTTGGTGCGGAAACCGTAGAGGGCCTTGATGTTGTAGCCGTTGGCATTAGCTGCCGCCGGGTCGTCAGAGTCGGTAATGACGTAGAAATAGGTGTCATCGGCGGCAGCGCCCGGGTCAGCCAGGTAGTGATAACTTGAAATCGGGTTGTCGGCCAAGCCAAACGCGGCAAGTCCGGCAACTAAGCACGCAGCCTTTTTCAGGCTTTTCAATTCCCATACTTTTCTGTAATCCATGAGGACTCCTTCGAAGGCAAAAACACAACCAAACCTTCTTAACTCAAAAATTACCCTAAAAAAGCACAAAAAAAACGCTCCCAAAGCCTATTTCCATTGACACATTGTCCATAAGCATAAAACAGAAATGGCGGGCCGAAGCCCGCCATAATGCTCGTCATTGCACCTAATGCAACATTTTTAGATGAAAACTATTCCAGGTCCTTGACACCGTAAATCATGATGTCGTCGACCCACATTTCGTAAGGAGTCCCCTGCGTAACTCCACCGCCGAAGAAGTTCAGGTTCGTCACGTGATCCTTGACGGCATCCCAACCGATGTTGCCACCGATATTGTGTTCATCGGGTTCAATCAAGTCCTTCGGAGTCACCACAAAACGCTGCCAGGCCGTATCAAGTTCCAAGTGCACCCAAGCCTTACCGTTTTCGTAGCCCGTGGTATCGAGAGCGATAGAATCGAGAAGCACATCGAACGAGACGCTGATCCACTGGGAAGAATCACTGAGGCCTGCACGAGCCCAGAACACCACGGAATCAAGTTCACTAAGGTCCTTCATGCCGTACAAGTCACGGCCCATCAAGGCCCAGTTGGCATTGGAATCATTCTGGTACACGAAGTGGGCTACCATGCCTTTACGGCCATTCACATCTTTTTCGGCATCGAGATTGGCATCGGCATAGCGGGAGAACGAGGTGTACCAGCCATAAGTACTGTCTTCGAAGTCGGCGAAGAGCACCTCGGGATACTTGCTTGTGGTATCTTCCTTAGGCGTTGTATCCTGAACAATCACGATCTTCTGGCCGATCAACACATTCTCGGAAGTCTTGTCAGATTCCACCTTCGTATTGCGGCTACCCACAGTCATGAAGTTACTGATGGTAGAAGATTCACCGTTCATATCGAGAGTCTTGTAAGTGCGGAACACAAAGCCCACCACATTCAAGACGCCCTTCGGAACGCTAGTGAATTCAAAGTTACCGGCAGAGTCAGTTTCAACAAAGTAATCGAGTCCCTTGATGCCCACCGTCACAGAAGTTTCGTTATCAGGCAAGTAAACCTGCCCCGTAATGGAGCCAGCGTTTTCCACCTTGATTGAAACAGAATCGCGGGAACTGTCAGTCACCATCACGCGGGCAAGAGCCTTGGCGGATTCGCGACGGGCTTCGATTGTATAAGAACCAGGTCTAAGTCTCGGGAGGTTCAACTGGCCCTGGTCGTCCGTTTCCATATTCAAGACGCCCACAGAGGAATCAGACGCGACAACCGGCGATTCCAGTCCGTCGAGATCTTCGCTATAAGCCATATTGTTTGCGCCAGCCAAGAATTCGGACGGACGCACAAAAACCTTGGTACGGGCCGCAGGAGTGCCATCACTCTTCTGCACCGCAAGCACGACAGCAACAGAGTTCTCCGTTTCAAGCGAAGTACCCGCGCCGTTCGTCTCGCCGCTAGTGCACGCCGCAACAAGCGCGCCCACAGCTGCTGCAAAACCTATATGCCACACCCATTTCTTCATTTGGACTCCCTTTTGTCGCCCTCCACAGAATCAACAGTACGGACTCCGCCCTTACGCGCAATCGGATAAAAAGCCATTGAAAGCTGCATTACCCGATCCGGGTTCTTGGCGCTGTCCACCCTCTTTTGGACCAAGCGCCTAAATTCCCTAAGCATATCACCCAAGTCATCAAAGCAGGACTGGTCCACGGACAATGTAAGAGTAGAAATATTTCTTTCGTCAACAGGAATATTGTCAAGCGCATCACTAGCCAAAGAGAGTACTTCTTTCTGGAAATGGCGCACGGCAAGCTTCTTTTCGGGGCCACCCGCCGTCAAATGGGCGTCTGTAACCGCCAATTTACCAGAAGCCATCTTCTTCACCAGGCCGACTTCCAGCAAGGTGTCGATTGCTTCCTGAGCTTGGGTCTCGGTAATCGGAGGGCACAGGTCCCTGGAAATCTGCTTTACGTTAACCACGCCACCGTTCAGTTCGAGGTAGGCGCGCACAGCAGGAATCCACCAGTTCTCAAGCAGCTTGAGCTCGGCAGCCTGCAGGCTGTGACGATCCACATCGCGGAGATCGAGAGCTTTCGCCATCAGTTCTTCGCGCTTGCTCTTGTCCTTGGTTACTGCGGCGGAGAAGAGCAGGTCAAAGTATTCGGCCTCACGGCCGGACAAATCCAGGATTTCTTTCGCGGCAGGGAGTGCATGAGCCGGAAGGTGCTGCTTTTTCTGCAACACGCGATAAAGGTAGCTGGAATCCAACCCCAGCTTGTCCCCCATCATACGGTACGAGTAGAACGGCATTTCGGCCTTTCTACGGTCGTAGTACTCCTTCAAGAAGTCGCGGTAATCCGATATGTCAGAAAACGTAACCATAATTTTTTACCCGTATATTTACAATAATAAAATAGACTTTGCAGGTAAAGAAACATATACCAAAGGCAAAAATGCCGTGGATGTTTTATCCAAATCGATTGTGACAATGGTCACAAAAAAGTCAAAATGGGGCAAAATCCCCCAAAAAAAGGAATTTGGGCTTTTGCCAACCCGTAAATTGCAAATCATTCGCAATTTTACTATATTTGCGAATCGTTCGCAATTTTGGCGTTGAAAATGGAATACAAAACTCAGACCCGACAGATGATCATGGATTACATGGCCGAAAATCCCGACCGGATTTTCAAGGCGTCCGAAATTGCCAAAAGTTTGCCCGAAGTTTCACTGAGTACTATATACAGGAACCTGTCCCGTATGGAAAAGGCGGGAATCGTGCAGATTGTCGGGGCCGACGACAATAACGAGTTGCGCTACCGCTACACGGGCCCAGGCCAATGCGAAGAAAAGATGCACCTCGTGTGCAAGGAATGTGGCAAGTTTTTTCACCTGGAAGGCCCCGCCCTCAAGGTGTTGCAGCTTTCGGTGCAACGCAGCGGATTCGAACTGGACCAGCAACAGTCCGTGTTGCTTGGGCGCTGCTCCGGTTGTTCGCGGAGGCGTCATGATTAACGCCCTGATGAACAAATTGCTCGTGGCACTCGCTTCGCTCTACGTCGCGAGGCACTTGGAGCACCACTGCCACGGCGAACACTGCCACGTGTGCCACCACATTCACCATTGCCTGGAACTGATTTCGGTTTGCATGGAACTGGTGGTGGCGCCGTTTGAACTCGCTTTACGGTTCTTCTATTTCAAATTAGTTTGCTTTAGATTCGCAGCTCCGCGGCCGACGACGCTTGTATCGCAGAAAGTCCTTTTACTGAATTGATTGGCGCACTGGGCACGGCAAGTGCCACGAACAATAAAGCTTCAATTCAAATTTTGGCCCGATTGGGCAAAGGACTTATTATGAAGAAATTTGCAGCATTTGCAATGTTTGTTTTGGCGGCAACCTTGACGTTTGTCGCCTGCAGTGCGGAATCGAACGAAAAAGCGCCTGCACAGAAGAAGGTTTCAATTGTCGCGACCATCTATCCGCAGTACGACTGGCTGAAAAACATCCTCGGAAGCCGCCTGGATTCCGTGAACCTGAATCTGCTTATCAAGAACGGCACCGACTTGCACAGCTACAAGCCCTCGGCACAGGACATCGCAGCGATCGCAAGCGCCGACATGGTGGTATACGTAGGCGGTGAATCGGATGAATGGATCGAGAAAGCGCTGAAAGCAACGCCGAAGGATGGCCGCGTACAAGTGAACCTGATGGAAGCTTTGGGCGACCGCGTCAAGGAAGAAGAAGTCGTGGAAGGCATGCAGGAAGAGACGAAAGAAATCGCAGAAGAGAACCACGAACACGGCGAAGAAGCCGAGAACGACGAACACATTTGGCTCTCGCTGAAGAACGCAGAACTGCTGGTGATGAACCTTGCCAAAGCCCTCTCGAAAGTAGACACGGCGCACGCTACGGAATACCACATGAATGCGGGCCTTTACATCGCAAAGATTAGCGCCCTGGACGCCCAGTACCGCGCAGCAACAGACAATGCCCATTTCAAGACCATTTTGTTTGGCGACCGTTTTCCGTTTCGCTATCTGGTGGATGATTACGGCATTAAGTATTTTGCCGCGTTTGTTGGCTGTTCCGCCGAAAGCGAAGCGAGCTTCGAGACGGTAGCCTTCTTGGCGAGCAAGATGGATTCGCTTGCGCTCCCCGCGATTTTCACGATTGACGGAAGCAACGGAAAAATTGCCCGTGCGATTCTTGACGCCAGCAAGAAGTCAAAGGAAACGCCTGTGCTGACGCTGAATTCGATGCAGTCGGTGACGGATGCGCAGATGCAATCTGGCGTGGACTATCTGAGCATGATGCAATCAAATTTGGAAGTTTTGAAGAAAGCAATTAAATAATGTGGAATGTGTGATGAGTAATGCGAAGACCCTTATTAAGTGTCGCCAGTTGACTCTCGGTTACGGGAGCAAGGACCTGGTACGCGATCTGGACTACGACATAAACGCAGGTGACTACCTGTGCATCGTGGGCCGCAACGGTTCCGGAAAGACGACTTTCTTGAGGGGAATCGCGGGGCTGTTGAAGCCGAAATCGGGAGTCATCGAACTCTGCGACGGTTTAAGCAGAAGTCAAATCGGCTACCTGCCGCAAATGACAATCGTGCAGAAAGATTTTCCGGCCTCCGTCGAAGAAATCGTGCTGTCGGCATTCCAAGGAAAGCACCGCTTGCTGCCATTCTACAGAAAGGCGCACCGGGATCGCGCCATGGAATGCATGGCGCTAACCCGTACCGAAAGCCTCGCAAAATCTTGCTTCCGCGAGCTTTCGGGGGGCCAAAAGCAGCGCGTGCTTTTAGCGAGGGCCCTGTGCGCCGCCGAACGTTTGCTGCTCCTAGACGAACCGGTGACCGGCCTCGATCCAGAATCTACCGAAACCATGTACCGCATCATCGAAGAGCTGCATCAGAAGGGAATGACCGTCGTCATGGTCACTCACGATGTAGACACTGCCCTCGACGATGCCACCCGCGTACTGGACTTCAATACCATTTCAACCAAGGAAAAATAAACCCTCTACCGTCTACTTCCTACTGTCTACTTCCTACCGTCTACTAAACTATGCCGGAACTTATCGAAAAACTTTCGTTCTACCTGGATTTCCCATTCGTCCGCTATGCGATTATCGTAGGCGTTCTCGTATCGCTCTGTTCGTCGCTCCTAGGCGTGACCTTGGTGCTCAAGCGTTACTCCTACATCGGCGACGGCCTTTCGCACGTTGCCTTCGGAGCGCTTTCCATTGCGGCCGTACTCAAGATTACAAACAACATGCTTTTGATCTTGCCGGTAACGGTCGCGGTGGCAGTACTCCTGCTGTGTACGGGAAAGAACGCCCGCATCAAGGGCGATGCGGCTATTGCCATGGTATCCGTCGGCGCTCTTGCCATCGGTTACTTGCTGATGAACGTCTTCTCAACTTCGGCGAATATTTCGGGTGACGTCTGCACGACCCTTTTCGGCTCTACCTCTATTTTGACGCTCCAGGTAGAAGAAGTCTACTTGTGCGTTGCGCTTTCGATTGCTGTCCTCGCTGTTTTTATTCTTTTCTACCACAAGATTTTTGCAATCACTTTCGACGAAAATTTTGCGCAGGCGACCGGCGTCAACACGACGATTTTCAACTTGCTGATAGCAGTCATCGTGGCCGTCATCATCGTCCTCGCGATGAACCTGGTGGGAGCGCTTTTGGTGTCGGCCCTGGTGGTGTTCCCGTCGCTTTCGGCCATGCGCGTTTTCAAGAGTTTCTTTGCGGTAACGGTCGCTTCGGCCATTATCTCGGTCGTATGCTCGCTCATCGGAATCGTCGTCGCAATCCTCGCAGGCACTCCCGTGGGCTCGACCATCGTGGCGGCAGATATTGTGGCATTCGGCCTCTTCTATTCCATCAGCCTGATTCAGGGCAGAGGAGTTTAGGTTGCCAAAAGTAGTCCTTGCCGTTTTGCTTGCCTTTGCGGCCTTGTTTGCAAAGGACCTTGGCGGCAATAAGAAATACGACATCGACATTTCTCGCATGAGCGGGACCATGGTCTACAGCCAAGTTTACCAAATGGTCATGTACCCGAGCAAGTATCTCGGAAAGCATATCAAGATGAAGGGTTTCTTTTCGAGCTATTACGACGAACAACTGGAACGACGTTTTTACGGTTGCGTGATTCAAGATGCTCTAGCCTGTTGTTCGCAGGGACTCGCCTTTGAACTTGCAAAACCGCGCGAGTTTCCGAAAGAATATCCCGCCGAAGGGGCCATAATCACAATTACAGGCGACTTCGATTCTGAAAGCGATGAGGGGGGCGGCGGTTTCCCCATCATCCGTAATGCTGAAATGCAGGTCGAAAAATAAATTCGTTATTTTAATTATTGGATTTTTTAGTGAAGTTCTTGAAGACCATAATCGTTGCGTTGGTGGTGGCAGGTCTACTCGCGATTGCCCAGCACCATCACGACGACTTTGACGAGCATGACGATTGCCCAGTCTGTGCGCTGATGCAGAATGGTCTTGACGTGGCAAGCGGTACCACGGACGTCGCCGTAATTCTGGTAGTTATCGGCGAACTGATAAGTGAAATTCGCATTTTCAGGACAAACCCGCGTTTTCACTTTTCAAGACCGCGCGCCACGCCCGCTCTCTCCGCATAATCCGTTAAAACCTTAACCGCAATATCCTGCTTTTTGCCTTGCGAAAAATCGCCCTTATCGTCAACGACATGGGAAGCATCAACGTCGATGCCGAAATTCTCAAGAAAAACGGTTCAAACGTCGCTGAATGCCCGATGTTTGAATTGCAAAACGGCTGCATCTGCTGCACGCTGCGCGACGAATTCATCGAACAAGTTGAAAAGATTTCTAACCTGAATTCTATCGAAGTCGTGTTCGTCGATGCCGACCGCATCTACCGCGAATTTCTCAGCGACCAGAAACACAAAAAAAAACAGCGGGACGCTCTCGCCGATAATCCCGAAGTACGCGAAAACTGGGATTCCCGCTACGGCGACCGCGAAAACCAAGTCGTCTTTATCGGCAAGGGCTACAACAAGGAATCCATCCGAACGGAACTCGAAAAATGCCTTGACTAGCGACAAATAGTAAATATTTTTTTATTTCCGTTTCATTCACAGGGGCTTAAAAAAAGATATATTGTGTCCCGTGAAAGGTTTATCGGCGAAATTGATAACGCTACTCATTCTTGCAGGAGTAGCGTTATCCTATGCAATTACGGCAGTTCCCATTAGCGGCATCAAGGCTTCCGCCACCTTGCCGGATTATGGTCAGAACTCCTTCAGGCCCGAAAACATGGTCATGAAAAAGTACGTACACCCCTTCTATCAGGTTTGGGGTGCCAAGTACAATGACAAATCGATTTTCTTGGAATTCCTGGTAGAAGCCCAGCGTCTGGATCAGATTACCCTATACAATGGGTTCATGCGAGATTCTGCCTCTTACGTGAACAACAGCCTTGCCAAAAGCGTCAAAATTTACTTGAACACCTCGGACAACCTTGTAAAGGTGGCCACCCTCGCCAAACCCAAATGGCACGGGTACAAAAATCCCCACGCCGACATCATCGTTTTTGACAGGCCTTTGAAGAATGTCTTCAAGATTATCATCGAAATCGAAGACATTTATCCGGGAAAGCTTTACCCTAACGTGTGTATCGCCCTGATCAAGTTCTGGGGATTCCCCAAGATGCCTCGCAAGTTCCAAACAGGACAGATGACAGACACACGCGATGGCCAAGTCTACAAGACAATCACCATAGGGGACCAGACTTGGATGGCCCAGGACATGCGATACAAGACTCCCGGAAGTCGCTCATTCGTAGGCGATTCTCCGAAAATCAAGCAGCCTTCTGACGCGGGCCTGGAATATCCGGAATCGGACATCGAAGGAATTTGCCCCGAAGGTTGGCGCTTGCCGAAGGCCGCCGAGCTGGAAGACCTGAAAACGAATCTTCCCGAGAACGCCTCTTACGACGACTTGTTCTCTGCCGCTTACCGCAGGCCTTTCTACTCCATCCGTCAGGTTGGAAACCTTAGCGGCTCCCAAGCATATTCTACCGATGCTGAGGTTTTCTTCTTTCCGACGAACGCCACTGGGCTGAATTTCTCCACCCTGACTCGCCACTATTATGACGGCGAATGCACCGAAGAATATGGCGAGACATATGCTTTTGGCGCTTACTGGACCAAGGACTCGAAAGAAGTTCCCCTTTGGCCCGACGAAAACGGCAACGTGGAAATCAAGCATTTAAGGCACTACCGCTTTGGCGGAACCGATTACTGCGAAGCCATGCTTTGCCACGAAGACTATCATTTTGTGCGTTGCCTGCAAGGCTACGATTATCCAGAAGAATCTAGCAGCGACAGCTTCGAAAGTTCCAGTAGTTTCGAAATCCAAGAATAGACCGCCAAAGTCCCAACCTTCAAAAAGAAACTCTTGAAAGAGCTTTCGCCTTTTTCTATCTTTATGCATAAAATTAAATAAGTGCATAAATAACGAAAAACGGTGGTTCGTGCCATGGAAAAGAAAATGACTTTACGCGAAGCTTTTGAAAGCAAGATGATGCTGCTCGATGGCGGCATGGGTTCTGTCATTCAGACTTACGGCATTAAGGGTGCGAACAACGACATGCTCTCCATCGAGAAGCCGGAAATTATTCTCGATATCCAGCGCCGCTACGTGGATGCGGGCGTGGACTGCCTGACCACCAACACGTTCTCGAGCCAGCGCGTCAGCCAGCACGAATACCATCAGGAACACCGCATTGCCGAAATGAACCGCGCCGCCGTGAAGATTGCGAAGCAGGCCGCAGCAGAGGCCATGGAAAAGTACGGCCGCCAGGTGTACATTTTGGGCGACGTGGGTCCCACGAGCAAAATGCTTTCGATGAGCGAAGACGTGAACGATCCCGCGAGCCGTAGCATTACTTTCGACGAACTCGAAGACGCCTACCTGGAACAGATCCAGGTGCTGGTGGAAGAAGGCGTCGACGCGATTCTGATTGAAACGATTTTTGATACGCTGAACGCGAAGGCTGCCGCAAGTGCATTTACCAAGGTGATGGAGAAACGCGCTGCCGACGCCGGTGACAAAGCCGCCGACCTCAAACCTGTGGAAATCATGTTCTCCATGACGGTGAGCGACGCCTCGGGCCGTACACTTTCGGGCCAGACGGTGGAAGCATTCGCCATAAGCGTGATGCACATGCACCCGCTTTCGATCGGCCTCAACTGCGGTCTCGGTGCCGACGGCATGGTGCCGTACCTGCGCCGCATGGGCAAGGTTGCGCCCTGCTACATTAGCTGTCATCCGAATGCGGGACTCCCAAACCAGTTCGGCGGTTACGACGACACGCCCGAAGACATGGTGCGGCTCATGGGCGTTTACCTGGATGACAAACTCGTGAACATGATTGGCGGTTGCTGCGGTACCACACCGGAACACATCGCCGCCATGCGCAAGATGCTCGACGCCCTGCCAGCCGATTACGAACGCCGCAAGCCCGCGCCAAAGTACGCCACGAGCCCGCTGCTCCGCCTCGCCGGTCTCGAGCCGCTGTTCAAGGAACAGGTGCGCCCGAGCAACGGCGCCGACAGCTGCAACGCCGAAGATTTTGTGAAGGTGGGCGAACGCTGCAACGTGGCGGGCTCCAAGAAGTTCCTGCGACTCATCAACGAAAAAAATTACGAAGAAGCGCTCGATATTGCAAGGAAGCAGGTTGAAGACGGCGCCGACGTGATCGACGTGAACATGGACGACGGCCTCTTGGACGCCACCGCCGAAATGCAGACCTTCTTGAATTTGCTCGCTTCGGACCCGGCTATCAGCCGCGTGCCGATTATGGTGGACTCTTCCCGATTCGAAGTGATTGAAGCGGGTCTCAAGTGCGCCCAGGGCAAGTGCATCGTGAATTCCATCTCCCTCAAGATGGGCGAGCAGGCATTTATCGATCACGCGCGCACCATCAAGCGACTCGGCGGTGCTGTCATCGTGATGCTCTTTGACGAAGAAGGCCAGGCCACCAACTACGAGCGCCGCGTACAAATTGCCGCCCGCGCTTACGACATCATGGTCAAAAAGCTCGGTTTCGACCCTTCGGACATTATTTACGACCCGAACGTTTTGACAGTCGCAACCGGCATGGCCGAACACAACGCCTACGCCATAGACTTTATCCGCGCAGTCCGCTGGATTATGGACAACCTGCCCGGGGTGCGCATTTCGGGCGGTCTTTCAAACCTTTCGTTCGCCTTCCGCGGCAACAACTACCTGCGCGAAGCGATGCATACCACCTTCTTGCATTACGCGATTCCGAACGGCATGGGCATGGCCATCATGAACCCGAGCGCGATTATCGAATACAAGACGATTCCGCTGGAACTCCGCATGGCCATTACCGAAGTCATCTACAACACGGAACCGGATGCAAGCGAAGCGCTCATCGAAATTGCAAGCCGCATGACCGCGGCAGCCGCAGCCGCCAAGGAAGCAGGCACCAAGTACGACCCGAAGGCGATTTTCGCCATGAGCACAGGCGCAAGCTCTTCTGACGACAACGCTAGCGCTGCCGCCGAAGCAAAGCCTACCACGCCCGAAGAACGCCTGCAAGAAGCCTTACTCAAGGGAACTTCCACATCGCTTCAGCCCGACTTGATGGAACTCATCAACCGCGGCGATAGCCCGGTGGGAATTATTTCTGGCCCGCTCATGG
The DNA here is from genome assembly GCF_900177705.1 of Fibrobacter sp. UWB15. Lineage (NCBI taxonomy): Bacteria > Pseudomonadati > Fibrobacterota > Fibrobacteria > Fibrobacterales > Fibrobacteraceae > Fibrobacter > Fibrobacter sp. UWB15. The sequence continues at coordinate 16,890 of NZ_FXBA01000007.1, read as the reverse complement.
ACGGCATGAACGAAGTCGGTCGCCGCTTTGGCGAAGGCAAGATGTTCTTGCCGCAGGTGGTGAAGACCGCACGCACCATGAAAAAGGCGGTAGAAATCCTGCAGCCCTACATCGAGGCGGGCAAAGACGCGAACGCTTCGAGCCGCGGCAAAATCGTGATTGCAACCGTGAAGGGCGACGTGCACGATATCGGCAAGAACATCGTCTCCGTGATTATGGCCTGTAACGGCTACGAGATGGTGGACCTCGGCGTGATGGTTCCCGAAGATGTCATCGTGAAGGCGGTCATCGAGAACAAGGCCGATATATTGAGCCTCTCCGGGCTGATTACGCCCTCCCTCGAAGAAATGTGCACTGTGGCGAAGGCCATGCAAGATGCTGGTCAGCGCATCCCGATTATCGTCGGCGGCGCCACCACCTCGCCCACGCACACGGCCGTAAAGATTGCCCCGTGCTACGAAGGCCCCGTATTCCATGTGCGCGACGCCGCGAGCAACCCAGGCCTCGCCCAGAAACTTTTGGATCCGGCTACTAGCGAACAGACCATCCGCGAAAACCGCGAAGAACAGCAGCGAATCCGCGACAAGCAAAACGGCATCCAGACCGAAGCCGCCAACGCTATGGCCGCAGCAGAGAAGACGCCCCTCGAACGCCGCTACCTTTGCGACTGGAGCAAGTACCAGCCCGTGGAACCGCCGTTCATGGGCGAAAGCAAGCTCCCGCCGATTCCGCTCGAAAAAGTCATCCCGCTTATCAGCTGGGAATACTTCTTCTTCACCTGGAAAATCAAGCCGGACCAGGAAGAAGCAAAGAAACTCAAGGCCGACGCAGAAGAACTTATCAAGAGTCTCGCAAAGCCCGAGTATGCGCTGCGTGCCGTGCAGGCGTTCTACCCTGCAGCCGGTACGGAAGGCTCCATCAGGTTCAACACGGGCCGTACCGGCACCGACTCCGACATCGTCGAAGTCGCCACGGCACGCCAGCAGAACCCGGAAGGCACTTGCCTCGCCCTCTGCGACTACGTTGCGCCCGCCAATGCGAACACCGCAAGCATCTTCGCTGCTCCCGCCGGTAAAGATGTTTTCCGCGATATCGTGGGTGCCTTCGCCGTCACCGTGAGCGACGCCTTTGTGAAGCGCCTCGAAAAACTCAAGGCCGAACAGGGCGGCAGCGACTACGACGTTCTTTTGATGCAGACTGTCGCCGACCGCCTCGCCGAAGCCGGCGCCGAATACCTGAGCCAGGAACTCGCCCGCGTAAGCGGCTGGAAGGGCATCCGCCCGGCCGTCGGCTACCCCGTGCTCCCGAACATCAAGGAAATCTTCAACGTCGCAAAACTCATCGATTTCGGCAGTGTAGGCATCAGCCTCACCGAGAACGGCGCCATGTACCCGCAGGCCTCCGTGAGCGGCCTCTACATCAGCCACCCCGAAATCGACTACTTCCACGTGAAAGTGTAAAAAAGCGGGCATCAAGCCCGCTATTCATTTCTTTACTGTTCACATACAGATTATTTCACCTGCACGCGGAGCGCCTTGGCGCCAGAGCCGCGTACCATGTAGATACCCTGGGCAAAGCCGGCTGCCTTGAGCGTTTCGGTGAGGGCAAGGCCTGCACGCGGTTCTACGCTACCCATAAAGCGGCCGTTTGTGCCATAAACTTTGAGCGAACGCTGCATATTGGGCATAAAGTCCATGCTGTAGGTCGGCACCTTGCGAATTCCGGTGGTGCCGAGTTCTTCCTTGGTAAGCGCGAACTGAATCCAGTCGATATTCACGTAGCTGCCGGTGAACTGCACGCGCAGCACATGGTCGCCCTTTTCGATTTCGCTAGTTTCGCCGTCCATGAGCGTATAGGTGTTCCAGTCTTCGGTTTGCGGCACCGCAACGGTATCGGTCACGGCCTTACCGTCGATAAACAGGCGAATGCTACCGCCTTCAAGGCCATCTGCCACGCTGGCGCGGAACACGAGCTTGCCTGTAGTCACTACGTTCACGGAGTATTCGAGCCATTCGCCTGCCTGGGTGTAACCGATAGCGTATCCCTTGCTCGCGTCAGCAGAATCTACCTGCACAATATCGACACCGTCTTCGCGGTAGGCTCCGCCTTCGTTCACAAAGTCCTTGTCGCTATACGAAACGCTCTGGCCGCCCATATCGTAGTCTTCGAGTTGCACAATTCCCGGGAGGGTGAGCTGAGCCTTGTACGGGGTCTGTTCCATGGCGCCGTTAAAGTCAGCGAGCGGAATTTCCTTGATGTCGCGGATGTAACGGAAGGCCTTTTCGATACCGGCATTGTTCACGACGTCATCGCTGTAATAGTTATTGGACTGTTGCAAGGTATTCTGCCCCGCCTGATTCTGGCCCACGCCTGCAGGGGAATTCTTGAACACATTTTCTTTCACGGTAAAGCCGCTGGAACCTTCGTCCAGGTAAATAGGCACGTTCCAGTAGTCGGCCCACTTGGAAGTTCCGTTATCGTGGATATAGTTGTGCTGGATTTCGCTACCGGTACCCTGGTTACTCAAGGTGTAAATCGGGCCGGAGTCGCAAAGCAAGCGGGCAATGTGGTGAATTTCGTTCCAGTTCACATGGTTATTGGTCATGGCTGTCTGCTGCTTTGTCCAGCCAAAGCCAATAGAAATGCCGGAGTAGTAAGTGTAAGAGACTTCGTTATGTTCGATTACCACATAGCGGGGGTAACCGGCGCCAATACCTACGGCACCCTGATGTTCGTTCGTCACGTTGGTGACCAGGTTGTTCTTGACCGTATCGCGGGTGCTGATTTCATCCTTGTCGCTCGGATTGTAGGCGATGTGGATTTCGGTCGTGGAGTCCTGATAGAACTTGCCGAGCATAATGCCCGCTGCACCGATTTCGAAGAAGGCGTTGCCCTGAATCATGTCGTCATTGGTGCCGGAGACAAAGTCGAGACCCGTAGCCGCAATCTGCGAGAACACGTTACCCTGCACCAAGAAGTGGTGCGCATTTTCGACGCGGAAGGCCGCATCGGGGCGCCACAGCAAGTACTTGTTGCTGTTCAGCTTTTCCCAGTTTCCGCGGCTCGGATCCGGAAGAACGTCTACATTGAAGTTTGCAGCCTGTAAATCCAAAAAACCTTCTTCGCTCGGGCGGGTAAAGTTGGAATGGGCAAAGGTCAGGCCTTCGAAAGACATATAGCCCACTTTGTTCTTGGTGTCTTTACCCAAAACGCTGAACAAAGTATTAAGGCGAGGTGCAACCACGTGGGCCGTAGACATGCTTTCGCCAGAACGGGGCTTGTAGTAAAGCACATGGTTCTTTTCGTCCAGGTACCATTCACCCGGAGCGTCAATCAGGTCGTAGGAATTTTCCAGATAGAAAACCTGCTGCTTGGGCGGATTACTCATGAAGGCGGTACCGAGCATGGGGTATGCGCGGTGGAACAGCTTGGTGCGTTCAGGATCCTTGGGAATGAGCTTTGCCGTACCGCCGTTCACCTGGGCCTTCTCCAGGCGCAAGATGTTTTCGGACCAGGCAATCATCAGGTGGATTTCGACGTCCTCGATGTTCTTGATATTCTTGACGTAGTCAGCAGAGACATCGAAGGCGCGGCCCGAAGAGTCTACCTTCGTGAGGCGCACAAAGTCATGGTCGAAGCCGCCGTTGCCTTTTTCGTTTGCGGCAATCACGTTGGGGAAACACGCGCGAACGGCCTTGCGGTTGTTCACGTAAAGCTGGCGGAATCGACCGTCTACGCCTTCAGCTTTCCAGATGTTGTTCGCCTCGTCGTGAATGGTCCAGCCGGTAATCTGCATGCCGCCAGTAATGAGCGGCTTTTCGCCATCGGCCGCCTTATAGCGCACGTAGTGGCCGTCTTTACCGCCGTCGACTTCGGTGAAGTTAACTGTAGACGGAAGTACATAAGTGCCTTCGCGAAGAATGACTTCGATGTCGCCGGTCATAGAACCGTTAATAGCGCGCACGGCTTTTTGTGCCTGCGTAATCGTCTTGAACGGAGCATCTTTTGTACCCGCGGCAGCATCATTGCCAGAGGGCGAAACATAGAATGTCGCTTGAGTGGCGGCAGCGGCGGCACCGGCAAAAGCGAGCGTGCTGCCAAACACCAAAGAAAGAATCTTTGCATTCATAAGAAACCTCACGAAAAATCCACACCAATAAAAAAAATACCTTTTGCCATCAAAAAAAGAACTCCCTTTTCGGGAGTTCTCGTTGACAAGTTGTCAATGCCGAAACACTTATTTGATACGGTGTCCAGTCAAGTCGAAGCGCATTCCGTTCTTTTCGACAAAGAGCTTGCCGCCTTGCTTGCGCAGGCGCGGGGCCGCCTTAGAAACAGCCGTCGGATCGATTGCACGGATTCCTGTTTTGTCTTCACAAGTTTCTTTTTCGCAGAACTGGAGCCAGTCTACATTCACATAGCTGCCTGCAATGACAAGCCTTAGAATGTGTTCGCCAGCAGTAAGGTTAGCGGCTCCGATATCGATTTCTTTGTATACATTCCAGGTCGTGTCAACCTTGTCAATCGTAACGGTATCGAGAAGCACCTTGCCATCGACGAGCAGCTGGATTTTTGAAGTCTCGGAAGCAGTCGCTACATTCGCGCGAACGCCGTACTTGCCATCGGCAGCGACTTTCACGCTGTATTCAAGCCACTCGCCCGCTTCGGTGTAACCAATCGCGTAACCCTTGCAAGCGTCACCATTGCAAGTCGCACCATCCAGGGTAACGACATCCACAGCGTCTTCGCGGTAGATTTCGCCCTTGTTCGCGGCATCCTTATCGTAGAAGCTGAAACGGTTCCCGCCCTTGTCGTAATTTTCGGCCTCGATTACGCCCGGAATCGCCGCAGGTTCGCCACTAAACGCCTCGCGCACGAGCGGAGTCGTCTCGACAGTGTCCGCCCAAGCCATTTTCATGCGGTCTACGCCCGACTGGTTCACGATTTCGAGCTTGATGTTTGCGCCTTCGCCGCTGCGCTTTGTCATACTGTACCAGTCGCCATCGCGGAGCCCCGGCCAGTAGAAGCTGCCCATCTCCCATTCGCGCAGCTGGTCCGACATGCCGCGGATGTAGGCCATAAAGTAATTCGTCGGAGTAGAATTATAGTCCATGTAGTCGTAATGCACGCCAGCCTTGTCGCCAGGGCTCATGGCACCGCCCCATTCTGTACACACGGTGCGGTCAATGTACTTGCCCACCTTACCCTTGAAGCTGTTTTTCCAGCCCTGTTCGGTGGTAATGCTCATGTTCCAGAACGTGTATTCGTGCACCGCGAAAAGGCAACCTTCAAAACGCGGGTCGTCGGCAATGTCGGGCACATTCCACGCAAGGCCCGAGCCGTCAAGCAGAATATGGTCGCGCGGCACATTCGGGAACTTGCTCAGCCACTGGGCGTACAGGTCGCGCAGTTCCGTTTTGCTGTACATGTGCGGCTCATTGAAAATTTCAAAATAGGCATTCGGGTGATCGCCGTATTTTTCGACGATTTTTGCCCACATGCTCCACCAGTCATTCATATTTTTCGGGCCCGAAGGCTGTGCGGGGCCCCAGTAACCCATCACGATACGGCCCTTGGAAAGGCCCATGTCGATAACGCCCGTGTAGGTATCCCAGAACTTGAGAATCGTAGGTTCGTTCACCGGGATACGCACGCTATTGGTGCCGAACAGTTCCTGGAACTGCCCAATCACACGGTCCGCTACAACCGATGCCGACTGGTAATTGTCCGAAAGGCTCATGCCCGAAAGCACAAGTATGTCAGAGACAAAATTGTCACGTTTATCGGCCCAGTTCACCCCACGGAACTGGCTCGTAACTGCAAAAGAACTCACCGCCGAGAGCGCGGTTGCAGCCAAAACGGAACAGGCAACACGCCTGATCTTAAAACCAAACATCATAAGAACACCTTCCTTTTAACCACCTCTCACACCAATTTTAAAATTACCTTTTAGGCAAAAAAAAAGAACCCCCTAAAAGGAGATTCTATTGACATAATGTCAATGGGGAATTAAAAACCCGATTTTCCGCGGCGTACGCCCCATAGGTAATCGTGCGTGCGGTGCACCGTATTCTTGCCGTCTACCACAATTTTGACTTCGAGGCGCGCAATATAGACGCCTGTACCCACCAATCGCCCGTTTTTGGAGCGCATGTTCCAGGCAAGGAACACTTTACCCTTGTTTTTGAGGCAGCCTTCGTCGCCGTACACTTCTTTGTCGGAACACTTGATGGAACCCGACGTTCCGCCCACATACTGGCCAAATTGGCTAAAATAATGCGTGCGGTAGTAAAGTTCGACTGCATTGTCGGCCACAACCGTCTTTTCGCCGCTGCGGTATTCTTCGAGGTTGTATTCGGTCACATCGCCCCGCTTGATTGCCTCGACCAGTTTTTCGCTCACCCCCGCCTCGGCAAGTTCGGCATCCAGTTTTCCGCTACGGATCAATTCGAACATGTCGCCCTGCGTTACCGTCGTAACCCCGCCTATGGTAATGGTCGTGTCGCGGCTCGCTTCGATATTGGCTTCGGTCATGGTCGCAATCACGCCAAGTTCCTGTTCGCCCACAAAGGCCTTGTAGTTTTCTTCGGTAATGGAACCGTCCAAAATACCATTGATGGTCTGTTCGCTAAAGCCGTACGACGTATCCAACAGATTCACGCGGATATCGTTGAACAACTGCGCAAGCGCTTCTTGTTCGCTAATGCTCGTAATAGTCGTGTCGTAATCGGTTTCGCTCCCTATGCGCAACTTGATAAAGGCGTCAAGAGCATCGACCGAATTTTTCGTCTGTTCCACCATAATTTTTGCGATATCGAAATCAAGAAGAGTCCCTTGCACACCCAGTGAATCTGCTATCTGCTGGGCAGTCTGTGTCGTACCCGTAATGAGCTTCGGCTGCGTTACGGAATTGTTCTTGATAATGTCGTACGGGTCTTCGCCAAGAGCGACAACGCCCGGATTTTCTATGCCGAGATCCTGGTTTCCGGTAATTACGACCCACGGGTTTTCGACATGCGGCGCATTGCCGACCAAATCACGTGCGGAGCCGCGAGGCGCAAAGCGGATCATGTCCCCGGCATTCGGGAGCACCGCATCCATTTCGCTTACGGCATAAACCAGCATCATTTGCGTACCCAAACCGCTCTGCAATACAGGCTTTTCGGGTACCTGATTCGAGCCCGAACGTACGCAGGTGAATTCAAACATCTCGGCAAAGGCGGCCCTGGATTCATCCGTAATCGCTTCGCTAAAGGTAATGTTCAAAAATCTATTCCCGTCTTTGTTTTCGGTTTTCGAAGCCGCAAGAATAATGGGGCCAACGCCATCGGCAACAGGTTCATTTTCGATATAGAAACTGCTTACTTCGCCTTCGTTTTTGTAGGTGAACCAATTGTTCAAAGTCCCTGTGTAAACACCGGACGCATCGCCCGTAAATTGCCTACTGCCAAAGCCGCAAACGCTCTTGCTGCATCCTTCGCCGGTCATATCTTCAGCCGTGATCACGATATCGGTTTCGTTTATCACCTTGAATTTCGATGTCGGTTGGAACGATTCGCCAAAAGTAAACTGGATTGAATCAAGTCGGCTATTGCCCTTGATAGAACGTTCGAAATGCACATACAAACTATCTGCACGGCCGTCGCCGTTTCTATCTACCACAATGGCGCGTTCTACACGGGGTGCAGGCGGTTCGGCAAATTTCAAGTTACTCCACACCGAAACACCCGCTGCCGCGCCCTTGGCCGTAAGGTTCACACCCGACACAGGGGAATTCGCATGTACGTAGAACGTGGCGCGACCGTTTTCGTCGAGAGTCACGGCATTGATTTTCTTGCCGCCCACCGTATCTAAAATATCAATATTCGGGTTCGAGAAAGAAAGGTTAATCTTGCGGTTGTAATTGTTGACCTTCGCCCATTCTTCAAAGAAGGTAATGTTCACCTGGTAAGTCGCATACGCCCAGGGGCCAATTTGGACGGTATCGCCCGAAACCTCTTTACCGAGAATCGTCCAGTCTTCTTTTGCAAACGCAACACTCGGCACAGAATAAGAGGGCACCGTAATTTCGACTTTTACCATTTGACTCGGGTCCGCCTTGAGCGTGATCTCTAAAAAGTAATGGCCGGGGGCAAGCGCAAAGCTAGAAACAATCGCCGCAGAGTCAATAGAGAACGTAGAATCGCTCGTAATCTTGATACCTTCGTAATGGGTGCCAATGCCCAGAATTTCTGGCCCTGCGAGGTTACCGCCCGTAAGCTTGAAGGTAGACACGCCACCGGTCGTATCGAGCTCGGTAGAATTTGCATCAAAGTTGCAAGAAAGCTTGTTCTTCTTGTTTATCTGCCAGACTTCGTAAGTGGTGCCGCCGTCGCGATTGTCCGACGACAAGAAGATTGACGCATCGACCTGCAAATCGATCGAGGTACGCATGCGGAAATTCGAAGAGCCCGTATGGCGTTCCACATAGAAAATATGGAAGTCGTAGATTTTGCCGGGAACAAGCTTGTCGCCCGTATTCTGCCCGATGGTATCGAGATCCACAGCGCCCGCCACCTGGCCATGCTGCCCGCCAATGTCTACAGCCAGGCGGTGGTCGATAAACACCCACACATCGTCGTCACCGTAAAAATCAAAATACTGCCCCGGAACGTATTCAAACGTCGCCTGGATTTTTGCGGCATAGCCGAAGTTATGCTTTCCGATTTTTGTTCCCTTCAGTTGGTCGTAATAAGGGTTCGGAACCGTCTTCGCTTCGTCGAGAAATTCAAAATCGTCCAGCAGGAACATGCCGTCCGAATTGGCCTCGTTGCCTTTAGAAATCTGGTCTTTGGAAACTTCAGCAAGCCAGAATCCTTCATCGTCCATAGACACGTAAAGGTCGCGGCAAGTCATGTTGGTATACTCGTTGCCTTCGTCGTCTTTGGCAATGACTTCGGGCAAAAACCAACTGTCGAGATGTTCCGTAATCTTGCATTTTTCGGGGAACGGATCTGCGCGCACGGGGACTCCGTTTTCACCGAGATTGTATTCGACCATGCCTGTCACAGCCTTGTCCTTGCCGGAACATCCGCCCGAACCAAAGTCGGCGCTGACTCCGTTTGCGGGGTCACCATTTTTGCCACTACCGTCGCCGTCGCCTTTGGTACCGTGCAGCCAGTCGTAAACGGTCACGGGAATTTTCTTGAGCGGGCAATCGCCAAGTACGCCAGGGTAGCTCGAAAACTGCGCAGGAACATCGGTCTTGTAGCCCTGCACCCAAATGGTGTCCGAAAGTGCCGCCACGGAATCGAGCGTTATTTCACCTGCGATCATAGGTTCTTCAGTCACCATGCCCTCGGCGCCCACATAATTCAGGCCAACGGTCTGCTTGAAGTAGACGTTGAAATTCTTTTCGGGAGCGTCGACGGTCGCCTTGAACCAGCCACAATAATTGTCAAGCGCAGTCATTGTCGCCACGGAATCGCCGTTCATGAACAAGACCGCATTGGTATTTGACCACGGCGTAAAAAACACCACCGTCTTTTCTGCCGAGGCAACGCCTGTGCCCAAAGCGGCGGCCAAGGCCGCCATTTTGAACTTATTCACCCAATTTACCATATATCCATCCCGGAGAACTTCCAAAATGTTCTCAAATTTTACATGGTAAATATAGCTCTATATTAGCAAAATATCCTAAATTAACTAAAATTTAACAAATTTAAGCGCAATACTCAGCATTTCGCAGAACTCACGTTCTCAAATTCCGCGAAATGTTCTCAATTTTATCGGTTTTTTCTGAAAATCGTCGTGCCGTAGCTAAAGCCGTCGCGTTGGATTTTCAAAATGTACATGCCGTTTTGCACGTCGCCAAGGCCGATGCTGAAGCTGGATTGCCCCGCCGCAAGCGCCTGCGACTTTACCAAGCGACCGTTCATGCTGAAAATTCTGGCGGTATAGCCCTGCGAAAGCGCCGTACCGGCATCAATCTGCAATTCTCCGCCGTAAACGCGGGCCTTCAAATCAGGGCGAGTAGCCAATTTTGCGGCAATCGCCGTCGGTTCGGGCTTGGGCTTATTGCGCAGCAGGCGCACACCGTAGAGGCCACCCACCATGTTGCCGGCACCCGCTTGGAACGTCACGCGGATTTCCTTTTTGCCCTTGACCATGGCATCGGGAATCGCATAGACTTCATTCACGAATTCCTTCTTGTTCCACTTGCCCTCGATGCTTTCAGTCGCAAGTTTTTCGCCATCAATCATGATATCAAAGGTACGGGAGCAGCCTTCGTTGCCCCAATAGCGAACCATCAGGCTCAAGGAATCTTCGCTATTGGTTTCGAGCACGTAGCTGATCATGCCGCCGTCGCCCGCATTGCACTTACCTGCATCGCGGTAGAATTCACCGTTTGCCGTACCAGAGGTCGTATTTTCAGTCTTCATCTGGTGATCCACTTCGGGCTGCTGCTCGCCAGGGGCCACCTTGTCAACCGTCTTTTCGTCAAGCGCCAAGGCTTCTTCTTGTTCCTTTTTCAGGCGTTCCAGAATCGAGGGGTCCGTAAGCACCATCCAATACATCATGTAGCGCGCGTCATGCACTTCATAGAAGGGTTCCAGAAGCAGGCTGCCGTCTTTCTTGTTCGCAAACAGGTATGGTGCCTTGAAGTGCAGCGGTTCACCCTTGACAGGTTCTAGCTTCGAAGGAATGTCTTCTTTCTTGCTCGCAAGCATGGGCGCCTGGTCAAGCGATTCGAGCGCGCCCGAGGCAATATGGCTCCAGCGACCGTCATCGGCCACGAGGCCGTTCAGGTTAGCGGTTCCCGTTTTTGCAGAAAGCACGATCGGGCCATGCAAAAGCGCCACGTAGTCAGACACGTTGGGCAATTCTTCGACATGCGTGTACATGGGGTAAAGTACTTCGATTACATCGCCGCTCTTCCAAGATTTTCCGGCCGACACGTAGCTCGAAGGGTCAGACTTTTTCACCACGGTGTCGCCGTTTACGATCACCTTGAATTCGCCTTCTTTGACCCAGTACGGGTGGCGAATCTGCATGTCAAAAGAGCCGGAGCCGGTAACGGTGAACTTGGAACTTTCACCCTTCGGGAATGCGGTCTCTTGTTTGATTTGCACGTTCTTCGCCTTCCAATTCAAGATGGATGCGGCAAAGAGGTTCACGTAAAGCTTGTCGCCGTCTTTGGTGTAAATAAACTGGTTGTACTTGGCCGGGTTTTCCATGCCCGAACCCACGCAGCACCACATGGCCGCATTCACCTTGGAATACACCCGGTAATGGCGGGGACGTGCAGGAGTGAAGTACACGTACCCGCCATGTTTTGGATGTATTGTGGATAAGATATGGTTAAAGAGCGCGCGTTCATAGAAATCCGCCTGCTTGGCGCTATGGTCCATATTGAACAGGCGTTCCGTGAGCTTGAGCATGTTGTAAGTGTTGCAAGATTCCGGTCCTTCGCGCTCTTCCACATACTTTTTGTGGTTATCGAAAGAGGGGAAATGTTCCGAAATGCTGTTGCCGCCGATTGCAATGCTTCTCTTGTTGACCACGCGGTCCCAGAAATATTCGGAGCCCTTTACATATGTTGCGTCATTCGTGAGTTCGGCAACGCGCGCAAAGCCCACGACTTTCGGCACCTGCGTATTCGCATGCACGTTGGTCAGGTTATCATTGCTTGCCGCCATGGCGTTCAAAAGCCACTTGTGCGACCAGCGTTTGGCCTCTTTCAAGTACTTGTCTTGTTTGGTGAGCGCGTAGGCGTCGGCATAGACCTCAGCCATGCCGCCGTGTTCTGTACCGAGCATAGATTCCATCTTGGAATCGTTGAGGCCGCCCGTAATTGTAAGGCCCCAATCACAAAGAGCCAAGAACATGGTCTTAGCCTGTTCATAGCCTGCATAAATGTAGGCATCGCGCAGGCCCGCGTAAAGCTTGTGAATGTTGTACCACGGCACCCAATAACCGCTCTGGGCGCCGGCATTTCCGCTCTTCATGCTGAGCCACATCTTTTTGCCGTTGGGCACGCCGCTAATGTAGCCCTTGAAGTTATTGTCCTTGGAATTCTGGTCCTGAATGGTTTTGAGTTCATTCAAGACATATTCCAACCGTTCTTTAACCTGAATGTCGTCATTGTCAGCGTAATGCATCGCAAGTGCACTCAGGTAATGCCCGAGTACATGCCCGTCCAAACCAGCCCAGTTCGGGAACTTGGATGCTTTCGGCCTCATGCCCGCTTCTTCGTAGAACGGCGCCAGAAGGCGGTCCACGTCGTAACTCAGCAGGGTTTCTACGTTCAAGTCTTGGCGTTCTTTTAACGGACCGTCAAGCAGTTGAACTTCGTTCAACGCGAACATATCAGGATAAAGAACGTCTTGAGAAAACCCTTGTGTGAAGAGACCACCAACCACAGCAAAGGCAACGCAAGCAATTTTTTTTGCTTCAATTCCAAACATCTTGTACCATCCTTTTTCCAACACTACACAACCTTTCTCAAAAATAAATCCGGCAAAAAGGGATTTACCCCACCTAAAAGCAAATAGTTTTGCAGAAATTTCAAAGCCCCCTTGCGTAAAATTTAAAGAAAAGCGGCCTTTTGGGGCGAAATTAATGTATTTTCAGAAAAAGGTGTACTAAACATGGGATGTGTTATATGAAAAATTGGGTTAACCCGCTTTGTCTTTTATTATTGTTGTTCCCAACGACGCTTTTTGCCGACATCGTGTATCAGGGGAAACGCGTCCAGGAATGGCCCGCCGAGGCGAGGCCCACGTTCGACAATTCCCGCGGGGCACCCCAAACCCGCGCCCTCATGAAAACGACCGCGGTCACAACCCAGAGCCACTACGCCGCCCCCAAGGGCAAAATCTACAGTTTGACTTTGCTCGTGGATTTCCCGGACAAGGCAGCCCCGGTCACGGTGAACGAGGTAGAAGACTGGCTGAATAAAGAAGGATTCAATCGGGACGGTTGCAACGGTTCTGTACGCGACTACTACCTTGACGTTTCTAACGGACAACTGGACCTCACGAACGAAGTCTACGGCTGGTACCGCGCAAAACATCCCAAGTCATGGTACGAAAGTTTGCAAGGATACTCGGGTTCCGATTCGCTCATGAAAGAGGTCTTTGAGTATTTCGACCCCCAGGTAGATTTTTCACGCTACGACAACGACAAGGACGGCACCACCGAAGCCATCAACATCGTATACGCCGGCGCCGGGCAAACTTGGGGACAGGGGCTCTGGCCGCATTCCGGATGGTCCAGCGAAAGGCGCGATGGCGTAAAGCTCACGCACCATCAGATGACGGACATGCCCGGCAAGTTCTCCATTTACGTATTCGTGCATGAATCGGGGCACATGATCTTCGGCTGGCCGGACCTCTACTGGTACGGCGACTACTGCACCATGGGCAACCGCGCAAACGATTTGAACCCGGTGGCAATAAACGACTTCTACCGTGCGGACCAGGGCTGGATTCCGTTCGTGGACATCACCAGCGATGATGTAAACAACGTAACAGGTCTCGAAGTCTCCAAGCCCGGAGAGTTCTGCTACCGCTACAAGAACCCCGCAAGGCCGAACCAGGAAGGTTTAGTTTGGTCTTACGTGCGCAACACAGGCCGCGACAAGGTACTCGCCGGGAGCGGGCTCTTGATGCAACACTACGATTTTTCAATTGAAGGCAATTCCGCTGCAGACAAGCTCGGACTCCGAATCGTGCATGCCAGCGCGGCGGGAAAATCAAGCGACAATCCCGGCGACCAGTGGCCAAGCCCGGGCAGCACCGCCAACACGTTCTTCAAGAGCGGAACCTACGCGGAATTTTCAGATGATGCCTACCCCGCTATCCGCTGGCATAACGGCACCAAGACAGGCCTCAAGATTACCAACATCGGGACGCCCGGAGATGCGCTCACGTTCTGCATCGGTGAGAACTGCTCCGAACCCTCGTCCAGCTCGTCGACAGAGGCAAGTTCCAGCAGCGTCGCAGAAATCACCATCCAGAAAATCGCACTTGAGACAACGCTCCCAATAAGCGACAACTATGCGCCCGTAACACTCGACCTGAACGGCAGCGAAGTCGCAAGCATCCTCGGCATCAAACGCACCGAAATTGAAGACAAAGTAGAATTCTACGGAGTGGAACCCGACGGAAGCCTCAACAGCAAAACGACCGGCGAAGGCACCGGCCATTGGTTCGACAAGGACGGCAAAATCACGACCTGGGATCCGAACGGTTCTAGCGTCGTGTTCTCCAACATGGACCTCACGACCATGACCACAAAAATCGGTCACATGCCAGGTAAAGTCAAAGCCGGAGACACCTTCACCGTGCGACAAGCGCTCGTTTACGGCAGTAAGCAAGTCTCCTTCGAAATCACGGTAACAATCGAAGGCGGCACCACCGTCATCACCAACCTGCGCAAGGCAAAATACGGCAAGCCCGGCAGCAAGATATTCAATGTGCTCGGAAAGCCCGTCGGAGTACGCAACGCTAACGGAGCACTCCCCGATTTGCCCAAGGGCAGGTATGTAGAAGTGGCGAAGTAAGACGCCTAGGCATTCAGGTTTTCTTTTAAATAAACACATCATACCATTATTTGGAATTTTTGCAGACAGCGCGCATTTTTTCCGCGGAAAAAATGTGTAGTAGGAACATAAATTCCGCATTCAACAAAAATGAGCACAAGGAAAAATTGCACGGTTTTACAGCCAAATATAACGTTACGAAATTAGGGTATTGCGAATATTTTCAAGATATAAAGGACGCCATTCAACGAGAAAAGCAAATAAAAGCCGGCAATAGGAAAAAGAAAATTGATCTGATAGAATCAATAAATCCGCAATGGATTGATTTATCCGAAAATTTTTAACAAACTCAGGTAGATATTGCTTCGCCTACGACTCGCAATGACAAGCAAGGCGAGTGCATCAGAACCACTACTGAATAAAACTTACAAAATAATTATCATTTTCTTACTCTATACTAACGGGAGCATAGCGGGGGGCACAGCACTCTCCGCTCCTTTATAATTGCTATCTTGTACCCCAACTAAACATTAACCGTAAATTCAATAGTTAGGAAATATGAGTCTTAAAATCGTTGTGCTTGCTAAGCAAGTACCTGATACACGAAACGTGGGCCCCGATGCCATGACGGAGCAGGGAACCATCAATCGTGCCGCATTGCCCGCGGTCTTCAACCCCGAAGACCTGAACGCCCTGGAGCAAGCCCTTCGTTTGAAGGACCAGTTCCCGGGTTCCACCATTTCTGTGCTGACGATGGGTCTCCCGAAGTCTGCCGAAGTCGTCCGCGAAGCTCTGTACCGCGGTGCCGACGAAGGTTTCGTGGTGACGGACCGTCCGCTCGGTGGTGCTGACACTCTCGCTACGAGCTACACGCTCGCCCAGGCCGTCAAGAAGATTGGCGACTACGACATTATTCTCGGTGGCCGCCAGGCTATCGACGGCGATACCGCACAGGTCGGTCCGCAGATTGCAGAAAAGCTCGGCCTCACCCAGGTGACCTACGCCGAAGAAATCCTCTCCCTCGACGAAAAGGCCCGTAAGGTCGTGATCCGCCGCCACATCGACGGTGGCGTGGAAACGGTGGAAGCACCGCTCCCGCTGGTCGTGACCGTGAACGGAAGTGCGGCCCCGTGCCGTCCGCGCAACGCAAAGCGTCTCATGAAGTTCAAGAACGCGACGGTGGTTGCCGAACGCAAGCCGGAAGACGCCGAAAAGTATGAAGCCCTCATCGCGAAGAAGCCCTACCTGAACATTCCGCAGTGGGGCGCCGCCGACATCAACGCAGACCCAGCCCAGATCGGTAAGGCCGGTTCGCCGACGAACGTGAAGGCTGTCAAGAACATCGTGTTCAAGGCGAAGGAAAGCCGCACGCTCACCGCAAGCGACGCCGACGTCGAAGGACTTATCAAGGAACTTTTAGACGGGAAGATTATTGGCTAGCCTATGAATAACGTATTTGTATATTGCGAAATTGAGGGCACGACCGTTGTCGATGTTTCCCTCGAACTTTTGTCCAAGGGCCGCAAGCTCGCCAACACGCTCGGCGTTCAGCTCGAATGCATTTGCGCAGGCAAGGGCCTCGATGGCATTGAAAAGCAGGTGTTCCCCTACGGTGTGGACAAGGTCCATGTGTTCGACGCCGAAGGGCTCTTCCCCTACACCACCAACCCGCACGCATCGCTCGTGGTGAACCTCTTCAAGGAAGAGCAGCCGCAGATTTGCCTGCTCGGTGCAACGGTGATTGGCCGTGACCTCGGCCCGCGCATCTCCAGCGCCATGCACAGCGGCCTTACCGCCGACTGTACCGAACTCGAAATCGACAGCTTCGAAATGAGCATCGGTGGCGTGAAGAAGTTCTACGAAAACCAGCTCTGCCAGATTCGCCCGGCGTTCGGCGGCAACATCGTTGCTACCATCGTGAACCCGGAACACCGCCCGCAGATGGCGACGGTGCGCGAAGGCGTGATGAAGAAGGAAATCGTGGACCCGAACTACAAGGGCGAAGTCATCAAGCACGACGTGGCCAAGTACGTGCCGGAAACGGAATACGTGGTCAAGGTGCTCGAACGCCATGTGGAAAAGGCCAAGCACAACCTCAAGGGTGCACCCATCGTGGTGGCCGGTGGTTACGGCATGGGCTCCAAGGAAAACTTCGACATGCTGTTCGAACTGGCGAAGGAACTCCACGCCGAAGTGGGCGCAAGCCGTGCCGCTATCGACGCGGGCTTTGCCGATCATGACCGCCAGATTGGCCAGACCGGCGTGACCGTACGCCCGAAGGTGTATATCGCCTGCGGTATCTCCGGCCAGATTCAGCACCTCGCCGGCATGCAGGATTCAGGAATCATCATCTCCGTGAACTCCGA